>JAFOCI010000019.1 GCA_017381365.1 Treponema sp. | reverse complement strand
GCTACACTAAATGTGGTGGTTTCGATAAACTCAACCACCGTGATGCAAACTTATTGGACAACCCCAACTTTTTATGGGAGGAGTAAAAAATATGGCTTTGACTACTGATATTAAATCTTTGCTTCCACATCGTGAACCTTTTTTGTTTGTAGATGCTATTCTTAGCTGTGATGAAAAAGGTTGTGTTTGTGAACACACTTTTACTGAAAACGAATTCTTTTTTAAGGGACACTTTCCTGAATATCCTGTAGTACCAGGTGTTATTCTTTGCGAAACTATGGCTCAGGCTGGTGGTGCGGCTCTTCGTTATTCTGGCGTTGTTCCTGGTGATGGACTGTTCTTCTTTGCTACTCTGGATAAGGTTAAGTTCCGCAATCAGGTTCGTCCTGGTGACAAAGTGCGCATGGAAATTGAATTCCTTCGCAATAGTCCAAAAATGATTAAGCAGGCTGGAAAAGCATACGTAGGCGATACATTATGCGCCGAAGCCGAGTGGATGTGTCTGGTAGGATCCGCTCAGTAAGAGCGGTCCTACGGAGTAAAATAATTACTTTGCACAACCCGGCGCGATAGCGACGGATGTGTCTGGTCGGCAGCGCCGAGCAGGGTAAATAATTACTTTGCACAACCCGGAGGGCGAAGCCCGACGTATGTGCTTAGTAGGCGCAGCCAACTAGGTTGGCGAGCCTACGGAGTTAGATAATTACCTTACACAGCACGGCGCGAAGCGACGTATGTGTTTAGTAGGATGGGGCTGTCTCAAAAGTATGGTGGTTTCGATAAACTCAACCACCGTAATGCGAACTTATTAGACAGCTCCTTATCTGAAAAGCGAAAATACAAAAAATATGATTTAGTGAAAAATGCCTATAAAAACTGAAAAATTCAGGTTTTACAGGCATTTTTTTTTGCAAAACTGAAAATTACGTATTAAAACTGCAGATGGTCTGGAATGGATACGTAAATTATGGGAAGCAGGATGGAGGTAAGGCAAAGGAGACGGCGCCGAAATGGAGTGGCGAGCGGTCATTTATGGCCGCGAGTTGCGGAGCGAAGGGGAGCAATGAGCGTAGCGGAACCACGGAACTTCGGTTGGCAAAGGAAACTTCGCCTGAAAATATCTTAAAAATGGTTTTGCTTTTTTATTTAACCTTCTGAAAATGTGCTATAATAGAATTTAGATGGGGCTGTCCCAAAAGTAATGAGCGCTACACTAAATGTGGTGGTTTCGATAAACTCAACCACCGTAATGCAAACTTATTGGACAGTCCCGTAGGATTGTAGTCGTTAGATGCATTTTTCTGGTCGTGTTAAAAATCTGGTTTCTCATTTTTTGTCTGTACCTGCTGGGGTGCGGGGCGTGGTGCTTTTTGCGCTGATGTTTTTTACGGGGATGGGAAACGTTTGGGGCGAGACGTATACATATAGTTCTGATACAACAATAACTGATTCGAATTTTACAGATGGGGATACTATTATAATTAATAACAATGCCACATTAACGATTAATCTGATGGTGCCGAATGTTACTGTTGCCAATATTTTTATTGGTAAAGATGGTTCAGCGGGAAATCTTTTAATCAATGGGCCTGGAACCTTGAAAGTTAGTAATTTATTTGACCCTGATGAAAAAGTGAAGAATCGAATAAAAATCAATAATTATGCCAATCTGGTTGTTACGGGGACATTTTATGTTGATAAAGGGTATGGGGCGGCTGCGGATGCGGTAACAATTATTACCGGTGATAGAACTGGTTCATTAAGTATTACTGGAAATGTGAATTATTCAGGTAAAAATTATAGTGGTGTATTTTTTGATACTGTAAATGTGAACGTTCTTTCTGATATTGATAATCTTGTAAAATATTCATGGGATAAAATGAAGGCTTCTTCGGAAGGAATTTTTATAACTGTAGAACGTACTTTTAAGGGCCAGGCGAAAGAAGAACAAATTTTTTACACGGTTGTTTTTTCAAATTCTACGCGGGCTAAGATTAAAGGTTCTGATACATTTGCTGAGAAAACTAGTGTAACTGAATCTACGGAATCAATAGATATTTCAATAGAATTTAATAATAATCCTGAGGGGGAGCATGACTTTGAAAATACAGGTGACTACGCAAAACTAATTTTGTATGCGCCAGACGGTGTTACTGAGCTTGAAACTGTTGCGTATTATTATCAGCGGCCGGTTTGGAATGGTTCTAAGTCTACTGATGGTTACGATGTTAAAAACTGGGGTCTTGCTGCAGGAACAGATGTATCTGAACTGCTGGAGCTTTTTAAAAGCAATCAGATTGTGCTGAATTCAGATTTGCCTAGATATCCTGTGTTTAGAGATGCAGAAAAATCTGTTGAATTTAAATCTCTGGTTGTGAGTAGTGGTGCAAGTGTTACAGTTTCTGCAGGTGAATTAATTGCTGGTGAATTATCTGTAAAAGGTAGCGGTGTTCTGAATACTAACGGTGGAAAAATTACTATATCTGGCAACAGCACAATTTCAAACTTGAATCTTGGTTCTGAAATGAAGGTTACTGGTGGAACTACGGTAATTACTTCTTTAAAAACTAAAAAAACTAATAGGGTTTGCAGTGTGGAGATTTCCAGCAGGGCTGAAGTTTATGTAACTAATTCGTATCTTGGTGAAAACTGTTCAGGAAAGCTCAGCTGGACTGGTACTGGAACTTTAACGATTCCTCGGTCTGGGGCGAATGTTGATTTTGGAGCAGAAGTTCCTGATTACGGGGCAAAGCTTGATGTTAAGGCGGCTGGGGCTGCAACCTATTATTCTGCAAATGATTTAACTGCTGATGGCAATTTGATTTTAACCCGTGTTTCTGGTAGTTCGACGGGAACTGTTGCTGTTGAATATCCTTATACTTTGAGTACTGACAGTACAAATCCTGTGACTATTGGTGAAAATACGTATGACAAGACTTCTGGAACTAGCGGGAAACTTGTAGTACCAAAAAAAGTTACAAGTAAAAGTTTTCCTGTGCCTGATTTGTCAGGGATAAATTCTGGATGCAGTTTTATTATGACTATTTATTCTCCAGATGGGAAATTTTCACTGGGGTCTATTTCATATACAAAAACATCAAGTGGATATTTATGGACTGGCAACTTTAATAGCGACTGGACAGTAAGAGATAACTGGAGCGGGTTAGATGCGAGTGAACAGCCTGATCGTATGGCTGGGAAAACATTAATTGTTGATTATGCGAATTTTACTGGCAATAAAAATTATCCAAACATTAATAATACTTCTACTGCTGGAACAATTATAATAAAGAATGGAGCATACATAACTGCGAACAACAATACAGAATTGACAGTTGGCAAAATTTTATGTATGGGCGACGCATGTTTTTATGCAACTCAAGGATGTGTAATTTTTTCTGATGATGTACTTCCTTCTGATGATGTAAATTTTTCTGATGGTGCAAGTTTTACAGCTGCAAACCCTGATAATTCGAAATTCAATAATGTAAAAATTCTTGGCGACTTTACAGTAAAGTCAAAGATGTCTGTTGATAAGAACTTTTCTGCAGAAAATCTTGGCGGAAAAACAATCACATTGAATGACAACGTAATTGTTGGCGGAAATTTATTTCTTTCTGGTACTGAAACTGGACCTGGAGTCGGGGAAATGCTTTCTGTTGAGGGTGGCGCAGGAAATTATTTTAAGATTTCAAATACTCAGAATTATGGAATGTATTTGTCGGTTGCAGATGGTTTGAAAATCGGTGAAAACGGCGGAACTTCGTCTGTTGTCTATAAAGCGTATTATTGTGATAAAGATTCTGATGCAAATGAAGCTCCTCTTGGCTGGGTTTTGTCTACTGAGAAGCCAAAAGAATTTATATGGACAGGGGAATATTCTACTAAATGGAGTGATAAAGATAACTGGAAAGATGAAAATAATTCTCCTGTAATCGCAGCACCTGATTATACAAAAGGAATGAATGAGATTATTATTGATGAAGATTCTGTTAATTCACTGGTTTTTGATTTTCCAAAAGGAACGGAATTAAATCTTAAGTCGCTGAAAATTCCGTTTTCGAAAAAAGTTTGTATTGCTGATTGTTATGTTACAGCGGATTCAATTACTGTTGATGGAACGATTGCTCTTTTTGGAACACAAACAGAATATCCTTTAGACGTAAATGGCGGAAAAGTTGACTGGGGAGCAGATTCTACAATTGAATATTACGGAATTTCTAGTGGCGCAAAGGATATTCTGTATGCTTCTGTTGATAGTGAAACAGGAACTCAAAAATATCAGAATATAAAGATTAGTTGTGATTCGATTTTATTTGCAAAAGCTTTAGATGTAGCGGGAAATTTTACAAATGATCCTGCTAGTGAAATAGTTTTTACTGGAAATGTATCATCGGAAGGTGATTTTACAGCTGCGGCAGGTATAACAGAATTTAAGGGAAATGTTGATTTTTCTGGCTCAAATTTTATTCATAACGGCGGAACTGTAATAATTAGTGGAACAGACAATTTATTGACGGTAAAAACTGATGGTTCTACTGTTTTTAATAATCTGACAGCAAACAGTTCTAAAGCAACGTTGAATGGAGCTTTTTCTGTTATAAGAGATTTTTTAGTGGAAACAGATGTAGAGTGCGAAATGAATGGAGCACTGACAATTTCTGGTAATTTTACAAATAATGGAACTTTTAAAGCAGGAAAATCAGATTCCGATTCTTATGAATTGAAGATTGCAAAAAATTTTGTGAATAATGGTTCCTTTGATGCAAAATCAGGAACGGTTTTATTTACGGGAACAGAGATTTCCAATATTTCTGGGGAAACAAAGTGGTTCAATTTTAAGGCAGAAACACCAGGCAAAACTTTAATTTTCCAGGCTGGAAAAATTCAGGAAATTCTTAACAGCCTTATAATTACAGGTTCAGCTTCTGATGATAAAAGTTCTAATGTAGTTTTGAAAAGCTCAACAGATGGAGAATTCTGGTTTATAAAGACAGCAGTAAATGATTCTAATCTTTCTGTTGATTATGCAAGCATTAAGGATTCAAAGTGTACAGAAAAAAGTATAGTTGCAAACAATAGTGATGATTTGGGAAATACTTCTGGATGGATTTTTCCGGGACTACTGTATACCTGGGTGGGAAATGAATCTGATTTATGGTCGGTTTCAAAAAACTGGAGTCCTGCATCGTTGCCAGGAAAACTTTCCTGGGTATTAATTCCTGATGGTAAAGTTATTAAAGCTGATATGGATATTGAAATTCAGAAACTTGATTTAAAGCCAAAAGCCACATTTGATTTAGCATCTCATAAAATTACGATAAATGGTTCTGGTAACTATCTTACTAACGAAGGAACTATAAAACTTAATGGTATTGAAAATCAGGTAGAAGCAGCTGTAAAAAATCTTCCGGATAGCTGGATTGAATACTATGGCGGTACAGCGGAAAATCCATCAAAAAATGTAATAAAAGAAGAATATTACAATTTGAAAATTTATAGTGATGCTGATTTTGACAATTTATCAGATAATACCGATGTTCCTGTAATAATAAATGGAAATCTAGTGTTAGCAGAATCTGCAAAAATGACTTTTGAGAAAAATGTTCAGATTTGCGGGGATTTAATTGAAAATGGAAATAATCTGGTTTTAAAAGGGAATTTTGAAGTTGCAAATGTCCAGTCAGAAAATGGAAAACATATTTCTATAACATTCAATGGTCCTGTTGCCGGAAAAACAGAACAGATTTTATATTATTCTTCGCTTTCTGATAAAAAGTCAGTAAATATTCAGAATCTGGATATTAAAAATACTAAGGTTGTAACTAACGTTTCTTTTAATGTTTATGGAAAATGGAACAATAATGGCGAATTTACTGCATCTGACGGAACTGTAAAAATTGTAGAAGGTGGAACAATCAGCGGAAATAATAATTTTGCCAGCTTTGTTTTTGAAAAAAACGGAGGAAAATTATCATTTGATGGAAAAAACTCGTATAAGTCGCTTTCTATTGTTGCTCCAGGCGGCGAAATAAAATTTGCTCCTGGGGAAGAAAATGCGCAGTCAGTTACAGAATCCTTGGTTCTTAAAGGTACAAAAGACAGTTTGATGCTGTTGTCTTCCTTGCCGTCCTCTAGAAATGCTTCACAATGGTTTATAAATTGTTCTAACAGTGAGGCGGCAGATATGAGATTTATAAAGGTTTTTGATTCTTATGCAAATAAAGCAACTTCTGCCAGATTAGTGGCATTGGAAAGCCGAAATGGCGGCAATAACATAAACTGGCAATTCCCTGGACTTGCGATTGCTCTTACAGCGGCTGCAATTGGTCAAAATCAGATGTATATTGTTTTTGACAGAACAATAGATATTGCAAAGTCTAAACTTGAAAATACTTTGTATTTTATAAATTCAGAAGGTTCGCTGCTTTCTGATTTAAAAATTCAAAAAGCGACAGCAATTCATAATTCAACAGAAAGTACAGGTTTTGCATGTAGTCTTTCCAGAACAATACAGTTTGAAGATATTTTAAATGTGTACGTTATTTATAGAAGTGATGGAGAAAATTATATAGCAACACCAACTTCAGATTTTATGTCTGATAATGAAAGTCATGCTTTAAGCGATTTTGCAGTCAATGCAGTGGAACCGTTATATGCATATGATAACAGGCAGGCTTCATTGAATTCAGATTATTTTAAAACAGGAATTAATATTGAAGAAAGTCTTGCCGTTCATGATTGGAATGAAGAACAGCAGAAAAATGGCTCACTGATTTATAATTCTGATATTTTTATAAAAGTTCGCAAAAATTATTCAACCAGGCAAGAAGATTCAGATAAAACCACAGAAAAAATTTCCTTGTATTTTGATACTGAGCCAGATAAAGATGCCAGCTCTGCATATTACAATTCTATTTTTGGCGAAAAATTAAGAGTCTGGCTTCCTTCTGTTACAAGCGAGGGTAAGTCAGTGTTACCAATAGAAATGATGGCCCGGAAAAATAATGTTCCTAAGGGAACTTTAACAGCAGAGAGCGAAAACTCGGAGTTCAAATATAACTTTGATAATGACTCGTTGTCTATGTCGAATGGAATAAATTCTGGTGCCCAGGTTAAATTTATTTTTGGCCTTGAGGATAGGGAAATTTGCAGAGTGCCAATAGTAACTGGAGATTTATCTGGTTTTACAGTTGATGCTTCAAATAAATCTCCTTTATTCGCATTGCGCCTAAAAAATTCCAGAGATATCAGTTCGCTAGATTTATGGTCATTCCGCCTGAAAGAAATTACTTCCCAGCGTGGCGGCGTAACAATTTTGAACAATGTAATTGACACATCTCGTGGCGACATCGCAACCGTAAAAGTAGATATGTCTGGCTCTGGAAGTCTAAGCGTAATTGTAATGACACTTGATGGAAACGTAGTACAGTATTTGCAGCATGGAACAGCCAGTGGGGGCGAACATTATTATTCCTGGAACGGCAAAACAAAAGGCGGCAAAAATGTTGCCAGAGGAATGTATTTTGTGCGTGTAATTGGCAGCGGCTTTGATGAAACGCGAAAAATAATGGTTGTCCGCGAGTAACTTGTCGCATAGTTGCAAAATCTTTATAATGAAGAAATCTATGAATTCGAAAGAAAGACTTTCGCAGCGCTTTGATGATATGGGCAGATTTATGGCAGCAGATATTTGTGCGTTGCCAGGAATCCTGGAAAATATCAGTCGGGAAGGATGTAAGATTTGCTACCAGTTTGCAGTTTCCGTTGATATGGATACTGATTATGAAGCAAAAATTACATTTGCCAGAGCAGCTTCTGAAGGTTATCTTACATTATTGTGTCATCCTCAATGGGTAAAAGAAAGCGAAGACGGAAAAACCACTGAAATTGGGTTTAAAATTCTTCCTTCAACAGATTATTCGCGCCTTGCAGAATACGTTGAACAGCTTCATATTGATTCAACATCAGATGATTTAGATAACGAAATAAGTGATTCCGTATGCCAGATAATAAAATAGAAAAACTTTCGGGGGCCGCATTCCTTGCATATCCAGAAATGTCTGGAATGTTAAAGACAGAACTTGCGGGGCGGCTTAATTTTAATTCAAAACCAACAGCTGTTTATGGCGACCTTTTGTATTATGCAGATTTTCCAATAGAAAACGTAAAAGATGAAAATGATTTACCTTACTGGTCCCGTTCTACAATGCTGGAACCAATGATTATCAATTTTGAATCTATCGGCGAGGCTGCCACTGCTCTAAAAGAAATTCAGCGCAGCTGGGCACCGTATCAGTATCAGTTTTTCCGCCGCGCAAATCTTATTCAGGAAAAATTGCCGTATGTAAATCTAAAAGTTCGCAAATTTCCAGTAAAAATCCCAAATTCGCCAATCGGGCTTTATACGTTGATTACGGACCGTTCAATGATTTGCAGCGCCAAAACCTCCAGTGCAATTCCAGCCGGACAAATCGTATTTGAAGAAGACCACGAAAATCCACCAAGCCGGGCCTACTTAAAAATTCAGGAAAGTCTTACAATGGCAAATCTTTTAAACGGCACACCGCTCCCAAAAGAAGGTGAACGTTGTTTTGAAGCTGGAGCTTGCCCCGGCGGCTGGACCTGGGTTTTAGCAGGACTTGGCGCCCGAGTTTATGCAGTTGACCGTGCAGAGCTTGCGCCAGAACTGATGCAGAATCCGCTGGTAACTTTTCAGGCTCACGACGCATTTACATTAAAACCAAAAGATATAGGTTATTGCGACTGGGTTTTCAGCGACGTAATCTGTTATCCAGAGCGTCTATTAAAATGGGTAAAAGAATGGCTGGAAAGCGGCCTTGTCCGCAATATGATTTGCACAATTAAGATGCAGGGCGAACCAGAATGGGACGTAATCCGCCAGTTTGCAGAAATTCCAGGCAGCCGCATAGTTCATCTGAATTACAACAAGCACGAGCTTACCTGGATTCATTGTCAGAAAATTTCCCAAAACTAACATCGTATCTCTGCAAGTACATCTTTAAGCTGGTAAATCGATTTAATTTTAAACGTTCGGCCAGGATGTTTTGCAAATCCTTTAAAAGCGGCTGCAGAATCTTCACTAAGCGGTTTGCCGTTCTTTTCACCAACAAGAACTGCTGTTCCTCCCATTGAGGCAAAACCGTCTGTATATTTCTGCATGTCATCTAGAAAAATCGAATTTTCAACGGTTCCTCCGCACATTTTCAATGCAATTCTGTACGCTTCTTCATACGGTTTTCCCAAAAGCTGGCAGTCGCGAATGTCGCAAATGCAGTCAAATAAGTCTCTTACATTCAGTCTGGCAAGAACACGTTCCGCATGTTCTCTAGGCGAATTTGTCAAAATAATTTTTGGAATTTTTATTGATTCAAGAAACGGCCTAAGATTTTCGTCATGCTTCAGTTCATCAACTTCATTTTCAGGATGTACTTTTGCAAAAAATCCTTCAACATCTGTAAAACCTTCATGCCGAATCCATTCCAAAGTCGTAGAAAATTTCTGAATATTGATTTTTTTCATTTCAGCCGCTTTTTCCAGAGAAACTCCAAAAAAAGCTGCAACACATTCCATCATCCTGTCATGAATTCCAGCATCCATTTCCGCCGTCGCCGGATACAGAGTATTGTCCAAATCAAAAATCAAATGTTCAATATGCATACAAATCTAACCGTAATAATAGTTTCTATCATATTATTCTACTTTAATTTTCAACCGTTGACATCTGATATTTTTGGACGTAAGATAAAATACTTTAGAGAGTTATGAAAAACAATCTCGCAAAATAGGAGTTTTTTGTCAGGAGAAAATCAATGGGAAAGCAGTTAAGAGAGGTTTACGGAAAATACTTTCAGGAGATGATGCAGTATTCAAAAGCCCCTGCAAAAATTGATAGCACAAACGTATATCAGGAAGCAAACAAAGATCTTACAAAATATATGGAAATTATTTTAAAAGAAAATTTCCTTCCAGGTTCAGGACTTGGCAACGTAGAAAATTTCAAGGCATTTTACGATGCTGTTACAAAAGAAGGCAAACGCGGCTTGATTCTTATGGAGCATTACACAAACCTTGATCTTCCAGCAATCATTTATCTTCTTAAAATGCATGGCGAAGACTGGTCAAAGGATTTTTCTGAACGAATTGTAGCTGTAGCAGGAATGAAATTGAATGAAGCAAGTCCGGCTGTTCGCATTTGGACTGAAGGTTTTACTCGAGTTGTAATTTATCCAACTCGTTCTTTGGATAAAGCAACAGAATCAGACATCAGCGAAGAAGAAAAAAAGTCAGAAGAAAAGAAAGCCCGCACAATCAATCTGGCTGCAATGCGCGCAATGGATGACTGTAAAAAACGGGGACAGGTTGTTCTTGTTTTTCCAAGCGGCACCCGCTATCGTCCTGGTCATCCAGAAACAAAAAAAGGTCTTCGCGAAATCGACAGTTACCTCCGCCTTTTTGACATCGTTCTGCCAGTGGCAATCAACGGAAACTGTCTCCGCATAAATCCAGAAAATCCAGAAGATATGCTTGCAGACCTTGTAACAGAAGACAAGCTTATTCTTACTGCTCATCCAGTTGTAGACTGTAAGGAATATCGCAAATCAATTTTGGATTCTCTTCCAGCTGATGAACCAGATCCAAAACAGAAAACTATCGACGGAATTATGGATATGCTTGGAAAGCTCCACGACGAAGTAGAAGCAACTAGATTATAATTTTTTTTTGGCGCAGGTTCTGTTGGCAACAAGCCTTCCAGGGCCCGCTAACGCTTGGCCAAAGGGGCTGTCCTAAAAGTAATGTGTGTAGCGCTCATTGAGCTCGTCGAAATGACTGCTACACTAAATGTGGTGGTTTCGATAAACTCAACCACCGTAATGCAAACTTATTGGGACAGCCCCTTTGTCTTGCTGCGCAACCCTTCCAGTCTTGGCGCGGTCTCATCCTCCCGTCACAGTTTTTTTCAAAAAAAAATCATTTTTTTCCGCTGCCGCATTGCAGAATTCTTAATTTTTTCACTATATAATATGTGTACGAAAAACAAAAATTATCCAGACAACAGGAATTCCTATGGCAAAGAAAAACGGCTCAATAGTATACAAATGTTCAAGCTGCAGTTATACGCAGCCCCGCTGGTTAGGCCGATGCCCTGAATGTGGCGAATGGAACAGCATGGAAGAATGTATTGTAGACAGTTCCGCTGTTTCTCCTGCAGGCAAAGGCAACTCTGTAAGCGAAAAAGCAAAGGCTGTGCCATTGGAATCAATCAGTGCGCAGGATACATCAAGATTTACCACAGGAATAGAAGAATTTGACCGGGTTCTTGGTGGTGGCGCAACAAAACGGTCTGCCGTAATGATTGGCGGCGAACCTGGAATCGGAAAATCAACTTTATTGATACAGGCTGCATCAAAAATGGCACAAAATTTTCCTGGCAAAATTCTGTACATTTCCGGCGAAGAATCCGCCGCACAAATAAAAGACAGGGCAGACAGGCTCCTGTTAAACTGCAAAGGCATCGAAGTTCTCTGCACAATGCGCCTTGAAGATATTCTTGATTCGCTGGATAAAATCAATCCAGTTTTCGTAATTATAGATTCAATCCAGACTGTTTATTCCGCAGAAGCTGGCCTGGTTCCAGGAACTGTAAATCAGCTTAAATACTGTGCAAACGAACTTGTTGGCTGGGTTAAAAATCGGGATTCCGTTTTGATAATGACTGCCCACATAACAAAAGAAGGAACAATTGCAGGACCAAAAACTCTTGAACACATGGTAGATACAGTTATTTCCTTTGAACGCAACAGCGATGATGTTCGTTTTCTTCATGCTCAGAAAAATCGTTTTGGTTCAGTTGATGAGCTTGGCATTTTTAACATGACGGAAAAAGGTCTGGAGCCAGTGCTTAATCCAGCAACAATGTTTCTTTCTGAGCGTCGCGAAGTTCAGCCGGCAGGAGTTGCCTGTGCAGCAGTGTTTGAAGGCAATCGGGTTTTTATGGTAGAAATTCAGGCTCTTACGGCTCCTGCAAAAGCTGCCATTTCCCGGGTTTTCAGCGATAAAATTGATTCTGCCCGTGTTAGTCGTGTGGCTGCAATTCTGGAAAAGCGGGTTGGCATTAAATTTCTTGGTCAGGATATTTATATAAATGTTGCCGGGGGAATTCGTCTTAGCGAAAGTGCTGTAGACGCAGCATTGGCAGTTGCCATGTATTCTGCCCGCACAGATTTACCTGTAAAAGTCGGAACTGCAATTTTTGGAGAGCTTAGTCTTGCCGGCGAAATCCGAACAGTTCCAAAAATCAAACCTCGCGCCAAAACTGCCGAAAACCTGGGCTTTACCCATATTTACGCCAGCGAAAAAAATCCAGGAGTTCTACAAGTAAAAGACATTTCTTCCCTCATAAAGTCGGTTTTCGGGTAAATATTTCATAAAATATAAAACTGCTATGCTTACGCAGTTTCACACAAAAGACAGCGTTTTTATTTTTGAACTGAAAATGGACAAAGGCCGCTCGTTTGAAGAAGTGGCAGAAGATGCCTTGAAGCAGATTGACGCCAACGGTTACTGTGACCGATTTGCAGTGAGTGGAAAGAAGATGCTTAAAGTTGGTGTGGTGTTCTCAAGTGAAGGAAAGGGAATGGTTGGGTGGAAGGTGAAGTGATTGTGATAAATCGGTAGAAAAGATTCTCAAAGACTCGAAAGAAAACAAACGGATTTGTTCGCATCTAACGATGCTCACGAAAGATGCGAAGAACGTTAGTTCTGGGGAAATCTGTTTGTTTATTTCTGCCTTAACCTTTCCATTCGGTCATTTGCGTTACGATTGTTTTTACGAGGTCTTTTTGATTTTCGTTCAGTGTGTCTAGTTTTGCAATCAGGTCGGAATATTCTTTGTATTTTTTGATATCGATGCCTTCATTTTTCAGAGCTTGATTTTGTCCCGTTACTAGGTATTCCACGGAGACGTGAAGGACTTTTGCGATTTTTACGGTAGTATCAGCGGAAGGAGATGAACCTGATACTGTAAATTTATTTCGTAAAATGCTATTATTTCTGAATGGGTATAAATGAGTCATTGAATTGCATTGATTTATTTTGTGGTTGTGGGGGACTTTCTCTAGGTTTCGAAAAGGCAGGATTTAATGTTTTGCTAGGAATTGATGCTTGGCAAGATGCAATTACTACTTTCAATTACAATCATAAAAACTCAAAAGGCATTTGTGCAGATTTATCTACCCTTAATCCTGAAGAAATAGAAAAAGAACTTAATGGCAAAAATGTGGATTTAATTATTGGCGGACCACCTTGCCAAGGATTTTCAGTAGCTGGAAAAAGAATTGTTGATGATGAAAGAAATAAGCTGTATAAGAACTTTGTTCGTTTTGTAGAATACTACAAACCAAAAGCTTTTATGATGGAAAATGTTCCTAACATTCTTTCTATAGGCGAAGGTATTGTAAAAGATTCTATTGTTAAGGATTTTTCTGATTTGGGATATAAAGTTGTTTATAGAATTCTCACTGCTTCTGATTATGGTGTACCTCAAAATCGCAGAAGAGCTGTTTTTGTCGGCTTTAAGGATGGAATGGAATTTAAATATCCTCATTCTACTGTAAAAAATAGGATTACATCAAAAGAAGCTATATCAGATTTACCAGATAAAACAATTACTGATGGGGATAAATATCCTCTTGAGCCTCAATCAGAATACCAAAAAACTATGCGAGAAAATGCAAAAGGCTTATACAATCATCGAATTACACTACATACAGAACAAACAAAAAGAATTATTTCTTTAGTACCTGATGGTGGAAATTATAAAAATTTACCACTGGAGTTACAAAATACTAGAAAAGTTCACATTGCTTGGACTCGGCTTGATAGTACAAAGCCAAGTTTTACAATTGATTGTGGGCATAATCATCATTTTCATTATGAATATAATCGTGTTCCGACCGTAAGGGAAAGTGCTAGAATTCAATCATTTCCAGATGATTTTGTTTTTTTGGGAAAACAAGGAAGCCAGCTTAGACAGGTTGGAAATGCCGTGCCCCCGTTAATGGCTGAAGAAATTGCAAAACAAATGAAAAAATTACTTGAAGGAGGACAAATAGATGTATGATGTAAAAAAACAATATCGTTGTGATATTATACGTGGAAAGGCTCAGTCTCAGTTAGAAGATATGTTGCCAGCTTATGCAAAAGTAATAAGTGATATTTGCCCAGTTGAAAAAGAAAAATTTGAGAACATGTTTAATAGTAATTTGATTCAATATTTACCAAGTTCTTCTAGAGAAAAGAAAACCCTTGATAATCATAGAACTGAAATTGCAGGAAAACTTTTCGGTATGTATGTTTATTCGTCGGATGGTAAGGTCTATTGTTCTGAACGCACTCGGAAATTTTTGGCAGACGGTGATATTCCTGCTTTTTTTAAGGATATTTGTTATAAAATGCAGTTTCCCAATGTAATGCAGAAGATAAATACAGTATCTCAAAGACTAGAAGACGGAATTAGTATTCGAGCAAATTGTTACGTAGTAAAAGTTTTAGAAGAAGCTGAAAAAAGAAAGTTAAATCTAACAAAACGCGATATTGGAGTATACATACTAAATTCTCTTGATGTACTACAACGAAATGCGTCTGTTTCTGAGGTTTTAGATTTTATAGAAAAAGATAAAAAAGCTGATATATATAGAGAAATTGAGGGGAATGAAGCAGATTCAAAAAAATATCAGCATATCAATGAGCAATTAAATTATTTGGAACTTGCAAATTTAATTTATATTGATGGTAAGAAAATTGTACATTTAAATCACAAAGAACAGAATGCTATAGAATTATTTTCGAAGGAATGGAATAGCGACCTCTTATTTAAATTTGATAAATCTGATATATCAGATTCTGAGCATTTTAAAAACTTGCAATTTAGATGGAATGAGTATTATGGAAAATTAAGTGATGTTGCAAATTCTTTTGAAACAAAAATAGATTCTCTTTCTATAGAAAATAAAACAAACACAGGTTATAAAATTTTTGGTAGTACTGTTGAACTAGGTGATGAAGGGGAAAATTTCGTATTCAATTATGAAAAAGAACGTGTAGAAAAATATAATCCTCGTTTGACAAATAAAGTAATTTTGTTTGGAAAACAAAAAGGACTTGGTTACGACATTCAATCTGTTATGGCAATTGATGATGACGATATAGAAGAATATGCTGAAATGGGAAAGTATATTGAAGTAAAGGCTACTAGACGCATCACTTCTCCAAATATAAAAGATTCTGAATGGTATGACTCGGTAAATATTACAAGAAATGAATGGGTAGCAGCAACAGAAAAGAAAGATTTTTATTTTATATATAGAGTTTTCTTTACAAGAAATGGTGTATTTATATATACAATACAAAATCCTTATCAAAAGAAAATGAATAAACAAATTTCTGTTATTCCGCTAACCTACCGCATTGAAGTTGATAAAGACTCAATAGATGAAGTAATAGACATTAATTTACAAAGTGAGGGTGTCAAATGAATGTAGCATCTCTTTTCTGCGGTTGCGGTGGCAGCGACCTCGGTATTCTTGGAGGTTTTTCATATTTAGGTAAGGAATATGAAAGATTAAATTTCGAAATTGTTTATTCAATAGATTTTGACCCAAAAGCAGTTGAAACATATAATGCTAATTTTTTACATAAAGCAATTTGTGGCGATGTATGTGAAGCAGATTTCTCTAAAATCGAAGATGAAATTGATGTTCTAGTTGGTGGGTTTCCTTGTCAGTCTTTCTCTACTGTGAATCCAACCAAAGATACAAATGATGCTCGTGCAAATTTATATAAACAGATTGTAAGGTTTTTGGATGAAAAACAACCTAAATACTTTGTCTGTGAGAATGTAAAAGGACTGATGATACTTAAAAAGGGTGAAATAATAAATAAAATAAAGTCTGAATTTGAAGAGTGCGGTGATTTTGGTTATAAAGTTGATTTCAAGATTGTAAAAGCAGTGGAATTTGGAATTCCTCAAAAAAGAGAAAGAGTTATTATTGTCGGCATACGCAATGATATTCATAAAAAATATAATTTTCCGATATCTGTTGTTACAGAAAACAATTATACTCCACTCTCAAAAGTGATAGATAAGTTAGCAATTGATGACAAAAGATATTATTTTTCAGAAAGAGCAGTTCAGGGAATGAAAAATGCAAAAAATAATATGAAAAGAGGGCTTTGGCAAGATTTAAGCCAACCTTGTTTGACTATAACATCACATCTTGCAAAAACAAGTATAAATTCACGAGATCCTGTTCTTCTTGTTGACTCAAATAAAGAACTGTATAGAAGATTTACACCAAGGGAAGCTGCTAGAATACAATCTTTTCCAGAAAATTTTCAATTTCCTGTTTCTGAACATTTTGCTTACAAACAGATAGGAAATGCTGTTCCCCCTGTACTTATGTGGCATGTAATGAAGTCTTTGCAAAATACAATTGAAACTAATAATCAAGATGACTCTTCAGCAGGGAAATTTATACCCGAAACTTATTCTCGAGAAAGGAAAATGGCATAAGAGCAGAATAGAAATGAATATCCTTTTTGATGATATAGTAAAAGATAATTATGGAACATGGACTCAAATTTGTAAAAGGCATTCAGAATTAAAAGAGATAAATCTTCTTGGAACTCTTGAACCTATTGCCTCAGAAAATGCAATTTGTGGTTGTATTGGATGTCAAAATAAGGCAGACTATTATCTTGATTTTTATTAAAAGTAAAAAAACGTATTTTTTTTGTCGTATTAATACCGTTGGTGCTCATCTTGCTAAAGTATCACTAAATAGCACAGACCCAGTTTTATTTAATGGTACTCGTTACCGCCGTTTTACACCAAGAGAAGTTGCCAGAATACAATCATTTCCTGAAACTTTTTCTTTAGTTGGAACAGAAACAGCTCAGTACAGGGCTTTAGGAAATGCCATACCGCCTGTGATGATTTGGTATGTGGCAAACAAAATAAAGGATTTACTTTGTTTAAAATAATGTTTATTACATTCAATCACTTTGCTACGAGTATTCAGACAGCTACAAAAAATGGACTGTTTTTGCCGAACATTTGAGCGAAATAAAATCTTCTTACGAAAAATACATTTGCGATTACGAAAAAGCATGGTCACCTGCGATGAATTTTGTTTCCGTTTGAAAACTGCTTTGTGGAAAATCAGAACAGTCTGACGCTTGACGATTGGATTTGATACAGAAAAGATTATTCCACTGATTTTTCATTTGACAGCGAAGCCGAAAAAATAGGTGGAAGTGTACCCCTAAAGTTGGACAAATAAAGTTCAAGTTTCAGAGGTACATTTATTATTCTCCAGTTAGTTACATAACAAATCATACTTTGTAATGACCTGAAAGTCGAATTTTTGTTTTTATTTTTAAAGGAAATTTCCATGAATTAAAAATATTATTGCAGTCATCAATTTTTCATCACTCCTATTCATTTAAAGTTGCAAAATGTTTTACATGCAATTTTGGAAAAGAGTTGATGCATTGCTTAAGTTACGAAGTATAAGCAGAAAAGAGCTGGCTTATGCGTGTCAGTTTGATGTTTCTAATATTGGAAAAGGAATCTACGAAAATAACGAGCCGTCTGTTTCAACAGCATATAAAATCGCATGTTTTTTGGGTGTAACGCTAGAGTCACTTATTTCTGAAGATTCATCATCAGATTATTATGATTACAGTATATTTCAAAAATATGGAAATACTGTTCGTCAGCTGGAATATCTTCCAGCTGAACTTAGAAGTCCGATTTTAAATATGATAAAGGCTCAAAGTTCATCATTCGAAAAAAATAAGGAAGATTCAACTGTTATTTAGTTGGAATTTCGGGCTATACAGTGAATATTTTCGCACTCGTAACTTTATGGATAAGAAAATCGGCATTGCGATTTTATAACTTATTTATCGCGACTGCGAATAATCAGATGTATAAATCGCAGTTGAAAATTATTCTTTTGCTATGGATAGTGATGTAAGTGATTTTTGGTTGCGAGTTGATTCAGAACTGTCATACAGAGGAATAGACCGAAAAGTTTTTGCAAAAGATATAGGCATTATGCCAAATACAATTTCATCTGGAATAAGCAGACGCTCGCGCCCTGATGTTGAAATTGCACTGAAAAGTTCAAAATATTTGAAATTATCACTTGATTATTTGTTGTATGGAAAAACTGATTCTAAGAAATCAGATAGTGGGGAAGAAAGTTATAAGATTGTTCATAACAGAGAAATTCTTGCAGTTTCGCATAAGCTTGAGTTGCTTCCAGAAACTGCCAGGCTTCCAATTATCAATATGATAAATGAAATAAGTAAAAACTATGAAAATGCAGCCCGTATGCAACAATTAAAAGATAATCAGAACTAAAATGGTCATTAAAAATTTTTAAACATAATTTGAACGTCCTGTTTTTTCAGATTGTCTTTCCGGGGCGCCTCCTGAAATTATTGTCTGTTGATTATTAGTTTTGTACCAGCAGGAACACTTTCTGTTACCCAGGTATTTCCTCCGATTACAGAACCTTTTCCAATTACGGTTTGCCCTCCAAGGATTGTGGCTCCGGCATAAATTGTAACGTCATCTTCGATTGTCGGGTGGCGTTTTTTATTCATCAATTCTTTTTTTACGCTTAAAGCTCCCAAAGTAACACCCTGATATATTTTTACGTTGTTACCAATAATTGATGTTTCTCCAATAACGATTCCAGTTCCGTGATCAATAAAAAAAGAATCACCGATTTCTGCACCTGGATTAATATCAATTCCTGTTCGTCCATGAATGTGCTCACTCATAATACGAGGAATTACAGGTACTCCATTCACATGAAGAAAATGAGCAACTCTATATGTTAAGATTGCTTGTAGTCCAGGATATGAAAGGATTACTTCTTCCTTACTTTTTGCTGCCGGGTCTCCATTAAAAATCGCAGCCACATCAAGCATGAGTTTTTCACGGATTCCAGGAATGGCTTCTATCAGTGCAAAGGTTGTTTGTTCTGCAAGCTTAAAGCAATGTGAATCTTTAATTGATTCTTTTCTGTTTGCATCGCTGGAAACAACATAAACAAGAGCTTTTTGAATTTCTGAAGTCAAAAGCGCAATGATATTGTTCACTCGCTGTCCAGTAACGTACCTGATGTTTGTTGGCTGAATATCTTCTGCTGTCTTAAATCCAGGGAAAATCAGACACTGAAGTTCTCCAAGAACTTTTATTACGTTTTCGCGGTTTGGAAAGTTTTCGCCTTCGCTGCGGTTAATTCCACCGTATCTATCATAAGAGTCAAGAAGTCCATCAATAAGCATATCAATATTCATAAAAAGCCTCGGATATAACTTTAATCTGTGTCAAAAAACAGAGATATAGTATAATATCAATAATAATAAAAAAAATAACTATATGAATAAGATATCATTGAATTTTTATATTTTTCATCAAATTCAATGAATTCTAATTGACATAAAATTAAGTCTTCTATATATTTATAAAACGCATTGTTTTAGGTTTATAGGGGTGCGTGAAACGCCCTTGTAGCTCAGTTGGTAGAGCGCAGCCATGGTAAGGCTGAGGTCTGCGGTTCAAACCCGCACGGGGGCTTAAACAGCTGAGATTTAAGCAAGAAAAAAAACTTCATCAGGAGTATAGATATGGCAAGTAAGAAAAAGGGTGCAGTAGAAATCATCGCTTTGCAGTGTTCAGAATGCAAACGTAAGAACTATACAACTTACAAAAACCGCAAGAATATCACTGGCAAGCTCGAAATGAAAAAGTATTGTCCATTTGATCGCAAACATACATTGCACAAAGAAACAAAGGCAAAATAAGCCTGATTATTTTGTATATTACTGTTCATAAATATGAACAGTTTATATATAGGGCAGTAGTTCAGCTGGTAGAGCAGCGGTCTCCAAAACCGCCTGTCGTGGGTTCAAATCCTGCCTGCCCTGATAAATAAAAAAACGGAGGAATCATGTCAAAAATCAGTCAGTTTTTTAATGAAAGTAAAGCAGAGTTAAGAAAGGTTGTTTGGCCTTCAAGGGATGACGTAGTTTCTTCGGTAAAAGTAGTAATTGTTTCTACAATTATCATCGCTATCGTTCTTGGTTTGTTGGATTTTGCTTTTACAGAAGCTTTCCGCTTCTTGATGAAATAATATAATTAAAGGTAATTATGTCAAAGTCATGGTATATGCTTCAGACATTCGTTGGTCATGAAGCAAAAATTGAACGAACAATCAGAGCCCTTCTTGATAAAAACGAATTAGATTCAGCAGTAATCACAGATATTAAAGTTCCAGTAGAAGAAGTTGTTGAAATAAAAGACGGAAAAAAGAAGTCTAAACGTGTAAATTTCATGCCTGGTTACCTTATGGTTGAATTGGATCTTCCAGAACTTGGTTGGAAAGAAACTTGTTCTGGTTTGAGAAGAATTCAGGGTGTTACAGGTTTTGTTGGAACAAATCCTAATGAACGTCCCAGATGTATTTCTGCTGCAGAAGCAAAAAATCTTCTTCAGAAAATCGGTGTTATTAAAAGTGAAAAGACTGTTAAAATTAAGCAGTCTTACAACGTTGGTGATGTTGTTAAAATCACAGACGGTCCATTTGCTTCGTTCAGTGGTAACATCGAAGAAGTTAATGAAGAAAAAGATAAGTTGCGCGTAAACGTTCAGATTTTTGGTCGTGCAACACCTGTAGAAGTAAGTGTACTTCAGGTTGAACGAGTTTAATTAGCAAAAATTTCAGGTGCTCGCATGCCAGTGCGGGCATTACCTGTTTTTGGGAGAATTACAGGTCCGTCGGACAAAGGTAATTCGTTATACACCAATTTAGGAGAATCACAATGGCAACAAAGAAGGTAACAGCCGTAATCAAATTGCAGTGCCCAGCTGGCGCAGCTACTCCGGCTCCTCCAATTGGTCCAGCTCTCGGACCTCACGGTGTTTCAGCACCAAAGTTTGTCCAGGAATTCAACGACAGAACTAAGACTATGGAAAAAGGACTTATCATCCCTGTAGTTATTACTGTTTATGCGGACAAATCTTACACATTCATCCTTAAAACTCCTCCAGCTGCAGTACTTATCAAAAAAGCACTTAAGCTTCAGAAGGGTTCAGGAAACCCACTTCGCGACAAAGTAGGAACTCTTTCTAAGAAAGATCTCGAAGAAATCGCAAAAACAAAGCTTCCAGATGTTAACGCTAATGATCTCGAAGCTGCAAAGAAAATCGTTGCTGGTACTGCTCGCAGTATGGGCGTAGAGGTGGAGCAGTAATATGAAACACGGAAAACAGTATCGCGCATCTGCCGCAAAATTTGATTTGACAAAAAAATATACTGTAACAGAAGCTTGTAAAATGGTACAGGATATGAAGTTTGCAAAGTTCGATGAAACTGTAGAATGTCATCTTAACCTTAAGATGGATAAATCTACTTCAGTTCGTGACACTTTGGTATTCCCAAATCAGTTCAAGGGTGAAAAGAAAGTTTTGGTTTTCTGTAAAGATGACCGCGTAAAGGAAGCTCTTGATGCTGGTGCTGCATTTGCAGGTTCAGATGAATACATCGACAAAGTAAAGGGGGGTTGGCTTGATTTTGATATCGCTGTAGCTACTCCAGATATGATGAAAGATGTAGGTCGTCTTGGTATGGTATTGGGACGCAAAGGTCTTATGCCTAACCCAAAAACTGGTACAGTTACAAATGATATCGTAGCTGCTATCAACGAACTTAAAAAAGGTCGTACAGAATATCGTGCTGACAAAACAGGTGTTGTACACATTGCTGTTGGTAAGGTATCTATGGACGCTGCAAAAATTGCAGAAAACGTTAACGTATTGATTTCTGAAGTTGGAAAGAAAGCTCCTAACGGTGTTGTTTCAAGCTTCATTCAGTCAGTATCCCTCAGTTCAACTATGGGCCCAGGCGTATGGGTTGACATGAAGGAAGGTGAATAATTATGGCAATGATGGCAAAGAAAGTTCAGTCTTACAAAGCTGACGCTATTGAAGAAACAAAAAAAGCATTTGCTGATTATAGCAACTTCATTTTTGCTGATTACCGTGGAATGACTGTAGAACAGATTTCAAGCCTCCGTAAGAAGCTCCGTGACCAGAATGCTGTACTTAAAGTTGTAAAAAACAACTTTGCTCGTATCGCATTTGAATCAATGGATATCAACAATGTTGCTGATTACCTTAAGGGACCAACAGTTGTTGCAATGGCAAAAGAAGATGCTAACGTTGTAGCAAAAACTCTTTTCGACTTCTCTAAAGAAGTTAGCAAAGAGACTCCAGTTCTTACTGTAAAGGGTGCTTGTGTAGAAAAAGAAGTTTTCGATGCAGCAAAAATCGAAGCATTCTCAAAAGTTCCAGGAAAGAAAGAACTTATCGCTATGCTCATGTCTGCTATCAACGGACCAGCTCGTCAGTTGGCAGCTACAATCAAAGCATACGCAGAAAAGAAAGAAGCAGAAGGTTCAAACTAATAGCCTAGCTTCTTAGATTACTTGTAATCTAAATGCACGGTCAGGCTTCATAGCTGTCGACTGTCCGTGTTTGATTGCAGCGGACTCGTATGAGTTTCGTACTGCACATCCTTCGGGATGACATATTTTTAATAACATATTTGTGAGGAAGACAATATGGCAGCATTAACAACAGATCAGATTCTTGATGCAATTTCTAGCATGACAGTTCTTGAATGTTCAGAACTCGTAAAAGCTATGGAAGAAAAATTCGGTGTAACAGCAGCAGTAGCAGTAGCAGCAGCTCCAGCAGCAGGTGCAGGTGCAGCAGCTGAAGAACAGACAGAATTCACTGTAACACTCGAAGGTTTCGATGCAGCTCAGAAGATTCCAGTAATCAAAGCTGTTCGTGAAATCACAGGTCTCGGACTTGGTGAAGCAAAAGCTCTCGTAGAAGGTGCTCCAAAAGCTCTTAAAGAAGGCGTAAGCAAGGCTGACGCTGACGAAATCATCAAAAAGATCGAAGCAGCTGGTGGTAAGGCTTCTAAGAAATAAGTTTTTTCTTATAGCTTAATAAATAAGAAAACTGCGGGGGAAACTCTGCAGTTTTTGTGCGTTTAAACGTATTTTAAATTTTTTATTTTTTTGTTATATTATAAAAATCTTACGTACCCTCGTAAGATGTCAGTGGTTTCTGTGCTGTGCGGAGTTTCTGCATGTAGCAGATTTACGCTGAATCCAATATTTGGGGGATATGATGTTCGCAAAAACACGAACCATCAATCGTCAATATATCGGTAAAGACATCCAGAACTTTATGGATGTACCTAATCTTATCGATATTCAGACTTCTTCTTATGAAAGCTTCCTTCAGGCTGAACGCTTAAAGAGAGGCGAACCGTTGTTGAACCAGGGATTGCAGGAAGCATTTACTTCAATCTTCCCAATTGAAAGTCCTAATGGTGACATGTCTTTGGAGTTCGAATACTACGAACTGGATTACGCAAACATTAAGTTTTCTGAACTGGAATGTAAAAAGAAAGGAGCAACTTATTCTGTTCCTTTAAAAGCTCGTATTGACCTTACATTCTTGAATGACGGACACATTATTCAGAAAGATATTTACATGGGTGATATTCCTCTTATGACAGATAGAGGTACATTTATCATCAATGGTGCTGAACGCGTAGTAGTTTCTCAGATTCATCGTTCTCCTGGTGTTATTTTCCAGCACGAAAAAGGTGTTTGGTCTAGCCGTATTATTCCATACCGTGGATCATGGTTGGAATTTGAAATTGATCAGAAAAAAGAACTTATTTTTGCTAAGATTGATCGCAAAAAGAAAATTCTTGGAACTATTTTCCTTAGAGCTCTTGGATACAATACTCGTGAAGATATTATCCGCTGTTTCTACAAAACTGAAAATGTTCAGGTTGTTGATTCAACAGAAGCAAGAGAAGCTCTTATTGACAAGGTTCTTGCTAGTGCAGTAATTCTTAAAGATGAAAATGGCGAAGAAAAACGTTTGTTCAACGCAGGTACTCGTCTTCATCCACATGATATTGATGATCTTGTAGCTAATGGAATTTCTGAAATTTGTGTTATTAAATTGAACACAAAGAAAAATCCAAATGATAAAGATGAAAAGAATGAATCTCTTGATTCTCAGATTATCATTAACTGTTTTGAACGCGAAGAAGTACGTTTTGTAAAGGAAGGTTCTGTTGATAATGAACTTTCTAAGGAAGACGCTTTGGCTGCTGTTTACGCAATTTTGATGCCTGGTGAACCAATAACAGTAGAAAATGCTGAAAAAGATTTGAATTCTATGTTCTTCTCTGAACGTCGTTATGATCTTGGTCGTGTTGGTCGTTACAAGTTGAACAAAAAATTTGATTATACTGATGATGTAAAAGAATCAACTCTTATTAAAGAAGATATCATTAATACAATGAAAACTTTGATCAATGTCTACATCGGTGAAGATCAGATTGATGATATTGACCATCTGGGAAACCGTCGTATACGTTGTGTTGGAGAACTTCTTACAAATCAGTTGAAGACTGCTTTCAGCCGTATGGAACGTATTGTTAAGGAACGTATGGGATTGAAAGAAACAGATACTATGAAACCACAGGATCTTGTTTCTATTAAGCCTATTGTTGCTGCAATTCGTGAATTCTTTGGTTCTTCTCAGCTTTCACAGTTCATGGATCAGATTAACCCTCTGTCTGAACTTACACATAAGCGTCGTCTTTCTGCTCTGGGTACTGGTGGTCTTTCTCGTGACCGTGCTGGTTTTGAAGTTCGAGACGTACACTATTCTCATTATGGACGAATGTGTCCTATTGAAACTCCTGAAGGTCCAAATATTGGTTTGATTGTTTCTCTTCCAATGTTTACACAGATTAATGATTATGGATTCCTTGAAACTCCATATCGTAAGGTTGTAGATGGAAAGGCAACAAAAGAAGTTGAATATCTTTCTGCTATGGACGAAGATAAATATTATGTTGGTCAGCTTGTTCCTGGTATGAAGGAAGATGGTTCTTTCCCAACAGATATGATTTCTGTTCGCCATCGCGGAGATTATACTCAGCGTTCTCCAAAAGATGTTCAGTATATTGATGTTTCACCTCGTCAGGTAATTTCTGTATCAGCTTCATTGATTCCATTCCTTGAACATGATGATGCTAACCGTGCCCTCATGGGTTGTAACATGCAGCGTCAGGGTGTACCTTTGCTTTTCCCAGAACCACCTCACGTTGGTACTGGTATGGAACGCAAGACTGCTTATGATTCTGGTGTTCTTGTAAAAGCAAAATATGAAGGCGATGTAGTTTACGTTTCAAGTGAACTTATCAAAGTAAAACCTACAGATCCAGCTGCTGGTCAGATTAATGAATATAAACTTATTAAATATCAGCGAACAAATAATGATACATGGAATCATCAGCGTCCAATCGTTGAAGTTGGTGAACATGTAACAGCTGGTCAGGTTCTTGCTGATGGTCCGGCTACATTCAATGGTGAACTTGCTCTTGGTCGCAACCTTCTTGTTGGTTTCGTACCTTGGAACGGTTATAACTACGAGGATGCTGTACTTATTTCTCAGCGTGTAGTTCGCGAAGATATGTATACAACTATTCATATCAAATCTTTTGAAACAGAACTTCGTGAAACAAAACTTGGACCAGAAAAAATTACTCGCGATATTCCAAATATATCTGAAAAGGCTCGTAAGAACCTTGATGCAGAAGGTATTGTAAGAATTGGTGCAAAAGTTCGTTCTGGGGATATTCTGGTTGGTAAAGTTACTCCAAAATCAGAAATTGAAACTACTCCTGAATTTAAGCTTCTGCAGTCTATCTTTGGTGAAAAATCTAAAGAAGTTCGTGATTCTTCTCTTCATGTTCCACACGGAATTGAAGGTGTTGTTATTGACGTACAGCGTATGAAACGCCTTGAAGGTGATGAACTTTCTCCAGGTGTTGATGAAGTTATAAAGGTAATTATTGCTAATAAGCGTAAGCTTCGTGAAGGTGATAAGATGGCTGGACGACACGGAAACAAAGGTGTCGTAGCTCGTATTCTTCCACCAGAAGATATGCCATACCTTGAAGATGGTACTCCTCTTGATGTTTGTTTGAACCCTCTTGGTGTACCTTCTCGTATGAATATTGGTCAGATCATGGAATCGGAACTTGGTGTTGCAGGTCGTTACCTTAATCAGTTCTTTGAATCTCCTGTATTCCAGTCACCAAGTCAGGAACAGATTGCTGCTAAACTTGCAGAAGCTGGTCTTGCTAGTGATGCAAAACAGATTGTTCGCTCTGGTCAGACAGGTGAACCTTTTGTAAATCCAATTTTCGTTGGTGTTATCTACTTTATGAAGTTGCATCACCTGGTTGATGACAAAATGCACGCTCGTTCTACAGGTCCATACTCACTTGTTACTCAGCAGCCACTTGGTGGTAAGGCTCAGTTTGGTGGTCAGCGTCTTGGAGAAATGGAAGTTTGGGCTCTTGAAGCTTATGGTGCTGCAAACTGTCTTCAGGAAATGATGACAATTAAGTCAGATGATATGACTGGTCGTTCAAAGATTTATGAATCAATTGTAAAGGGAGATCCTTCATCTCCAGCCAGTGTTCCAGAAGCTTTCAATGTAATGGTACAGGAACTTCGTGGTCTGGCACTTGATTTCAGAATGTATGATGACAAAGATAAACAGATTGCTCTTACAGAACGTGATGAGGAATTGATCAAGAAAGCTTCAGCTGGTTTTGATAAGGAGAATTCAAATGCGTGATGTTCAGGATTTTGCAAGTATAAAAATTAAATTGGCTTCGCCAGAAACTATCCGTGCATGGTCATACGGTGAAGTAAAGAAGCATGAAACTATTAATTATCGTACTCTTCGTCCGGAGAAAGATGGTCTTTTCTGTGAACGCATTTTCGGTACTACAAAGGAATGGGAATGTTATTGTGGAAAATTCAAATCAATCCGTTATAAGGGTGTGATTTGTGATCGTTGTGGTGTTGAAGTTACTCATTTTAAAGTTCGTCGTGAACGTACAGGTCATATAGAACTTGCAGCTCCTGTAAGCCATATCTGGTATTATCGTTCAGTTCCAAGTCGAATGGGTCTTCTTCTTGATATGCAGGTTGCTCAGCTTCGTTCAGTTTTGTATTACGAAAAATATATTGTAATTGATGCTGGTGATACTGATCTTAAGAAAATGCAGCTTCTTACAGAAGATGAATATCTTGAAGCTCGTGAACGCTATGGCGAAACATTTACAGCAGATATGGGTGCTGAAGCAATCAAGACTTTGTTGGATTCAACAGATCTTGATGCTCTTGCTACAGAACTTCGTGCAAAAATGATTGAAAAAGGTGCTAAAAGTGATAAACGTCTCTTGAAGCGCATTGAAATCGTTGAAAATTTCCGTTCTTCTGGAAATAAAGCATCCTGGATGATTCTTGATGTAGTTCCTGTAATTCCGCCTGATCTTCGTCCAATGGTTCAGCTTGATGGTGGTCGTTTTGCTACATCTGATTTGAACGATCTTTATCGCCGCGTTATTAACCGTAACAATCGTCTTAAGAGATTGCAGCAGCTTTCTGCTCCAGACATCATTATTCGTAATGAAAAACGTATGCTTCAGGAAGCTGTTGATGCTTTGTTTGATAACTCAAAACGTAAACGCGTTGTAAAGGGTGCATCTAACAGACCTCTTAAATCTATTTCAGATATGATTAAGGGTAAGCAGGGTCGTTTCCGTCAGAACTTGCTCGGTAAACGTGTTGACTATTCTGGTCGTTCTGTAATTGTTGTTGGTCCAGAACTTAAACTCTGGCAGTGTGGACTTCCTACAAAAATGGCTCTTGAATTGTTTAAGCCATTCATTATGAAGAAGCTTGTTGACAAACAGGTTGTATTCAATATTAAGAAAGCTAAACTTCTTGTAGAACAGGAAGCTCCAGAAGTATTTGGAATCCTTGATGAAGTTGTTCGCGAACACCCGGTTATGCTTAACCGTGCTCCTACACTTCACCGACTTGGTATTTTGGCGTTTGAACCTGTACTTGTAGAAGGAAAAGCTCTTAAGCTTCATCCACTTGCTTGTAAATCATTCAATGCTGACTTTGATGGTGACCAGATGGCTATCCATGTTCCTTTGACACAGGCTGCTCAGATGGAATGTTGGACATTGATGCTTTCTGCTCGTAACTTGCTTGATCCTGCTAACGGTAATACAATTGTTGCTCCATCACAGGATATGGTACTTGGTATTTATTACATGACTTCTATTAAGCCAAATGCAAAGGGAACAGGAAAGAGATTCTCTAATCCTGATGAAGTTCGCATGGCTGCAGAATCAGGTGCTATCGAATGGCAGGCAAAAATTAAGGTTCCAGCACCAAAAGATTGTTTTGATGGCGGAAAATATTCTCATGACGGCAAAGCTTTCAAAGAAGGTGATTTGATTGAAACAACTGCTGGTACTTTAGCTTTCAATGAAGCTATGCCAGAAGGTGTTCGCTATATCAATAAACAGATGGGTGATAAAGCTCTTAAAGCAATGATTGAACATGTTTACCATACACAGGGTGCATGGCTTACAGTTCAGATGCTTGATGCTGTTAAATCTGTTGGATACAAGAATGCTACATTCTACGGTGCAACTCTTTCTATGAATGATATCATCGTTCCTGCTGAAAAGAAGGAAATGGTAGAAAAGGCTAATAAAGAAGTTGAAAAAATCGTAAATGAAAATGCAAAAGGTATCATTACAGATGATGAACGCTTCTCTCGTGTAACAGATATTTGGGCTCGTACTAATGAAGAATTGACAAAAATCATGTACGACAACCTTGCAAAAGATAAAGATGGTTTCAATACTATCTATATGATGGCTACATCTGGTGCCCGTGGTTCTAAGAAACAGATTTCTCAGCTTGCTGCTATGCGTGGTCTTATGGCTAAACCGGGTGGAGAAATCATTGAACTTCCTGTTAAGTCAAACTTTAAGGAAGGTCTTTCGGTAATCGAATACTTCATTTCATCAAACGGTGCCCGCAAAGGTCTTTCGGATACTGCTTTGAAGACAGCCGATGCTGGTTACATGACTCGTCGTCTTGTTGATGTTGCTCAGGATGTTGTTGTAAATGAAGAAGATTGTGGAACAATCAACGGTATTGATTATGCAGCTATCAAGAAGGGTGATGAAATTGAAGTTCATCTTGCTGATCGAATTGTAGGTCATTACACAATTGAACGTGTTGTCCATCCTATTACAGGTGATTTAATCTGTGATGTAAACTCTTATATTGATTCTGCTCTTGCAAAAGAAATTGAAGCTGCAGGTGTAGAAAAAGTTAAGCTTAGAACTGTACTTACTTGTGAAGCTAAACATGGTATTTGTATCAAGTGTTATGGTCAGAACTTGGCTCGTAACAAGATTGTTGAAATTGGTGAAGCTGTTGGTATTATTGCGGCTCAGTCAATTGGTCAGCCTGGTACTCAGCTTACACTTCGTACATTCCATTCCGGTGGTACAGCTGATAAAGCTGTTGAGGATAACAGAATTGTTTTAAGTTACAACGCTATTATCAACAAGATTAAGGGTAAATGTGTTGATATTGGTAACGGTAATAAACTGTTTACTCGTAAAGGTTCAATGAACGTTACTAGAATTCTTGATAGCGTTAAAATTGAAGATGGCGATCAGCTCAAAATTGAAGATGGTGTAAGTCTTCTTAAAGATAGTGTTGTTCTTGTTCGTGGTGGAAAAGATGTTGTTGCTCCTGTTTCAGGAAAAATAATTATTCGCGATGGAAACATCTACTTTACAAACAAAGCTGTAGAGGTTGAAATCAGTAACGGTTCTACATTGAACATTGAAGAAGGTCAGATTGTAAAGGCTGGACAGGCTCTTGGTACATTTGATCAGTATTCGGATCCTATCATTGCAGAAAGTGACGGTTATGTTCATTTTGAAGATGTAATCGTTGGGTCTACATTGGCAGAAAAGATTGATCTTCAGTCTGGTAAAACAGAAAGAACTATTACAGATCTTCACCTTGATATTAAGCAGCCACGTATTCTTATTACTGATGAAGCTGGTAACGAAATGGGTACTTATTACCTTCCAGCTGGTGCTGTTCTTCAGGTTGAAGATAAACAGGCAATTAAAGCTGGTGATACTCTTGCTAAGATGCCAAAAGAAGCTTCTAAGTCTCAGGATATTACTGGTGGTATTCCACGTGTTACGGAATTGTTTGAAGCTCGTAAACCAAAGAATCAGACTGTACTTGCTCAGATTTCAGGTAGAGTTAAGTTCAAGGGTATTACAAAGGCTAAACGAATTGTTGCTATTGAAGATGCTTTCGGACATGTTTATGAACACCTTGTTCCAACAAGTAAGAACATGGTCGTTCGTGATGGCGACGAAGTTGTTGCTGGTGAACAGCTTTGTGACGGTGCTCCAAATGCCGCTGATATTCTTGCAATTCTTGGAGAAAATGCTCTTCAGAATTATTTGATGGATGAAATCCAGGCTGTATATCGTGCACAGGGTGTAAGCATCAATGATAAACATATTGGTGTAATCGTACGTCAGATGCTTCGTAAAGTAGAAGTTATTGCCGTTGGTGATACACGTTTCATTTATGGACAGCAAATTGATAAGTATGAATTCCATGAAGAAAACCGTCGTGTAATTGCAGAAGGTGGTCAGCCAGCTGTAGCTCGCCCAATGTATCAGGGTATTACAAAAGCTGCTTTGAATGTTGATTCGTTCATTTCAGCTGCGTCATTCCAGGAAACAACTCGCGTGCTTACAAATGCTGCTATTGCCGGAAAGACAGATGGTTTGCATGGTATCAAAGAAAACGTTGCAATTGGTCATATGATTCCTGCCGGAACAGGTATCAAGAATTACAAAAATGTAAAGCTCTTTGACGGTAGTGACAAGGATCTTGATATCCAGATGGAAGAAATTCTTGAAAGACGTCGTCTTGAAAAAGAAGCAGAACAGAATATTCCTATGGAACCTGTTTTTGAAGGCGACGAAAATGATTAATCTTCTATTATAGTGCTAAAACTTTAATAGTATAGAAGATTGAGTAAAGGCGTGTTACTTACAATAGTAGCACGCCTTTTTTTTATAAATTTTGAAATTCTTTTAAGAATTCCATTGAATTCATTTTTTGAATTCTTTATAATCTAAAAACCTATCACTATCGGGTTTTAGTGGTAAAAAATTCTCTGGTGTGCTGACCAGAAAATTCAAGGAGATAGGCGATGCCTACAATCAATCAATTAATTCGTCAGGGACGTCAGTCAGTGGCTAACAGAACTAAGTCTCCAGCACTTCAGTCTTGTCCACAGAAACGCGGTGTTTGTACACGTGTTATGACTGTAACTCCAAAAAAACCAAACTCAGCTCTCCGTAAGGTAGCTCGTGTTCGTTTGTCAAATGGTATTGAAGTAACTGCATACATTCCTGGTATTGGTCATAACCTTCAGGAACACTCTGTAGTTCTTATCCGTGGTGGTCGTGTAAAGGACCTTCCTGGTGTACGCTACCATATTATTCGTGGTACAAAAGATACTCTCGGTGTAGAAGATCGTAAACGTGGCCGTTCTAAGTACGGTGCAAAAAGACCAAAGGCTTAATAAGGAAGGACTAAGATGGGAAGACATAAGAAATCAATCGAACGTCCATGTATGCCAGACGTTAAATATAATTCAAAGGTTGTTACAAAATTCGTTAGCCGCATGATGCTTGACGGAAAGAAAGCAACTTGTACAAAGATTATCTATGAAGCAATGGATAAGCTTAAGGCTAAAACAGACAAGGATCCTCTTGAAGTTTTGCTTAAGGCTCTTGATAATGTAAAACCTGTAGTAGAAGTAAAATCACGCCGTGTTGGTGGTGCTACATATCAGGTACCAGTAGAAATCCGTGATACACGTCGTGAAGCTTTGGCTATGCGTTGGATCATTGATGCTGCTAGAAACAGAAGTGGTCATGGAATGGCTGATACACTTTCAGCTGAACTCCTTGATGCTTTTAATAATACTGGTACAGCATTCAAGAAGAAGGAAGATACACATAAGATGGCTGAAGCTAATAAGGCTTTTGCTCATTTCAGATGGTAGAATAAATCTTCTATACAAAGGGCTGTCCAATAAGTTTACATTACGGTGGTTGAGTTTATCGAAACCACCATGTTTAGTGTAGCAGTCATTTCGACGAGTGGTTTCTGAGCTTGTCGAAGGGCTCAATGAGCGCTACACTAATTGCTTTTGGGACAGCCCCTTTTTTTTACCTTATTTGTTTTAGGGTATTGCAATTTATTTGTAAAAATTGTATAAAATTAAAACCTATGTATGCAGAGTCATACAGGTTCAGGGTTCTTTGAAAGTTGGCAGATGTAATAATCTGGTGTATCCGTAAAGTTAATTGCATAGCAATTTTCAGGTATATACGACCCTTAGGTGTGGTTCATGTCGTTGATATGAACAAAGATAGCTGAGCATCCAGGGGTTTTGACAGGTCTGTGGTACAGACTAAGGCTCTGGGATGCCATACCAGTTATCAAAATTAAACGTTTGATGATGTTTGGTGGTTACCGGCCAAGATATTTCGAAAAAAGATGGAATATCATGAAAGTATTAAACTTTTCACGTCCGAATAATCATATACAAATATTCTCAAGCTTGGATAAAAGTGTGTCTGCGAATGCATTTTGTAACTGTTGTTATGAATTGTGTTCTGGTTTAAAGTGCAACACATTAAAATAAAAAAGTGCCGGTAAAATAAGGAAACCGGCTAGGAGAACAACATGGCAAAGGAGAAGTTCGTTCGAACTAAACCTCACATGAACGTTGGTACTATTGGTCACGTAGACCATGGTAAGACAACTCTTTCTGCAGCTATCACTTCATACTGTGCTAATAAGTATGGTGACAAGGCTCTTAAGTACGATGAAATTGATAACGCTCCAGAGGAAAAGGAACGTGGTATCACAATCAACACTCGTCACTTGGAATATCAGTCAGATAAACGACACTATGCTCATATCGACTGTCCAGGTCATGCTGACTACATCAAAAACATGATCACTGGTGCTGCCCAGATGGATGGTTCTATCCTCGTAATCGCTGCATCTGACGGTGTAATGGCTCAGACACGTGAACACCTTTTGCTTGCTCGTCAGGTAGGTGTACCAAAGATTATCGTATTCTTGAACAAAGTTGACCAGCTCGACGGTGATGAAGAAATGTTGATGCTCGTAGAAGAAGAAGTAAAAGATGTTGTATCTTCTTACGGATTCTCTCCTGATACACCAATCATCAAAGGTTCAGCATTCAAAGCATTGAACGAAGCATCAGATCCTGCTAACACAGCATGTATCGAAGAACTTCTTACAGCAATGGATACATGGTTTGATGATCCTGAAAGAGCAGAAGATAAACCATTCCTTATGCCAATCGAAGACATCTTTACAATTTCTGGTCGTGGTACAGTAGTTACTGGACGTATCGAACGCGGTGTTGTAAATATGGGTGATGCTGTACAGATCGTAGGTATTAAACCAACTCAGGATACAACTGTAACTGGTATCGAAATGTTCCAGAAAACACTTGATCAGGGTATCGCAGGTGATAACGTAGGTATTCTTCTTCGTGGTGTTGAAAAGAAAGATGTTGTTCGTGGACAGGTTCTTGCAAAACCAGCATCAATTACTCCACATACAAAATTCGAAGCTCAGCTTTATGTTCTTACAGAAGCAGAAGGTGGACGACATTCTTCATTCCGTAATGGTTACCGCCCACAGTTCTATTTCCGAACAACAGATATTACAGGTACTGTAATGCTTGGTGACGGTGTAGAAATGGTAAACCCAGGTGATAATGTAAAAATTATCGGTGAACTTATCCATCCTATCGCTATGGACGAAGGTCTTAAACTTGCTATCCGTGAAGGCGGTCGTACAATCGCTTCTGGTCAGGTTACAAAGATTATCGAATAGTTATTAAGATGATCGGCTGGTCAGATGAGAAATTAGTTCTGACCAGTTGAAATCTTGGAGGATTAAATTCATGGCTAATGGAAAGATTCGTGTTCGACTTCGTGCTTTTGATGTTGAACTGATCGATCAGAGTGCTAAAGCTATCGTACAGGCTGTTCAGAAGGCAGGTGCAAAGGTTTCAGGACCTATCCCACTTCCAACACGTATCAATAAGGTAACAGTTCTTCGTTCACCACACGTAAACAAAAAGTCACGTGAACAGTTTGAAATGAGAACTCACAAACGCCTTATCGACATCATTAATCCATCAACAGATGTTATGGATTCTTTGATGAAACTTGAACTTCCTGCAGGCGTTGCTGTAGAAATCAAGCAGTAATTTACTGCTAATGATAAGGTACGGTCCCTCCGGATCTGGGATGACGGCCAAATTAATCGAACAAAGGATCTGAGTTTTCAGAATTTGTTCAAATAGGAGATATCAGAATGAAAGGTCTGATTGCAAAAAAAGTAGGAATGACACAGGTATTCGACGAAGCCGGTAACTTAACACCTGTTACTGTGATCCGCGTTGAACCAAACACTGTTGTTGCTACAAAAACTAAGGAAACATGCGGATACGATGCAGTTGTTCTTGGTGTAGACGATTTGAAGTCTAACAAGGCAAACAAAGCATACGCAGGCATTTTCCCTGAAAACGTTTCACCAAAACGTACATTGAAAGAATTCCGTGACTTTGACACAGAAGTTAAAGTTGGAGATTCTGTTGGTTTGGAACTTTTCAATGACACTCGTTTCTTGGATGTAACTGCTACTTCTAAAGGTAAGGGATTCCAGGGTGTTATGAAGAGATGGGGCTTCCATGGTGGTCGTGCTACTCACGGTTCTAAATTCCATCGCGAAGCTGGTGGTACAGGTGCTTGTACAACTCCTGGACACTGTTTCAAAAATATCAAAATGCCAGGTCACATGGGATTCAAGAGAGTTACAGTTCAGAATCTCAAGGTTGTTAAAGTTGATCCAGAACTCAATGTTATTTTGGTTCGTGGTGCTGTTCCTGGAAATAAAGACTGCACACTCATCGTGAAGTCCGCAGTAAAGAAAAACTAGGAGAATTAGAATATGGAAAAGAAAGTATATTCAACTTCTGGAAAAGAACTGCGTACAATCACTCTTGATGATAAAGTATTCGGTCTTCCAGTAAATGATGACGTTATTTACTATGCAATTACTAATGAACTTGCAAATATGCGCGTTGGTACAGCATGTACAAAAGGTCGTGCAGAAGTTCATGGAAGTAATGCAAAACCTTATAAGCAGAAGGGTACTGGTAATGCTCGCCGTGGTGATAAGAAGTCTCCAATTATGGTAGGTGGTGGTACAATTTTTGGATCAAAACCAAGAGATTTTTCTTATTCTATGCCTAAAAAGGCAAAACAGCTTGCAATTAAATCAATCCTTAGTATGCAGGCTCAGAGCGACAGATTTACAGTAGTTGAAGATTTTACTGTTGAAAGCGGTAAAACAAAGGATCTCGCTCAGATTCTTAACAATTTTGCAAAAGATGAAAGAACTGTAATAGTTCTTAAAGATGATGATGCAAAGATTAAACAGGCTGGAAGAAATCTTCCATTTGTTTCATTCCTTTCATTCAATCGTCTTAGAGCACATGATTTGTTCTACGCTCGCAAGGTTGTTGTTCTTGAAAGTGCTGTAAAAAATCTTTCAGATTTTTATGCAGAAGACAAGGAGGCTAAATAATGAATTATACAGATATTCTTATTCAGCCTGTAGTTACAGAAAAGGCTAATGCTCTTCGTGAACAGAACAAGTACGTATTTATCGTACAGCCAACTGCAACAAAAACAGAAATTAAGGAAGCTGTAGCAAAACTTTTCAACGTAAAAGTTGTTGACTGCACTACTATCAATGTAATGGGCAAAATGAAAAGACTTCGTGGAAAACCAGGTCGCACAAGCTCATACAAAAAGGCAATTGTACGCGTAGCTGCTGGTGAAACAATCCAGGCTTTCGAAGGCGTATAATCCGCGTAGACTAAGGGGAAATAGAAATGGCTCTTAAAGTATTTAAGCCAATGACTGCAGGTACACGCGGACGCGTTGACCTAGTCAGAGAAGAACTGACAACTGATAGACCCGAAAAAACATTAGTGTCAGGTAAAAAGTCTAATGGTGGTCGTGGCCAGGGTGGACGTATTTCTGTACGTCATCAGGGTGGCGGACACAAAAGACGCTATCGTGAAATTGATTTCAAACGTGATAAGCACGGAATTCCTGGAACAGTTAAAACAATCGAATATGATCCAAACCGTTCCGCTAATATCGCTTTGATTTTCTATGCAGATGGTGATAAGAGATATATCATCGCTCCTAAAGGATTGCAGGTTGGACAGAAGATTATGTCTGGCGAAAACGCTGCTCCTACAGTAGGAAATGCATTGCCACTTGCTAACATTCCAGTTGGTTTTACAATTCATAATGTTGAACTTCAGCTTGGTTGTGGTGGACAGTTAGTTCGTTCTGCTGGTGCTAGTGCAATGATTGCTGGTCGTGAAGGTGAATACGTTATCGTACGTCTTCCATCTAGTGAAATGCGCAAGATCAACGGAAAATGCTACGCTACAATCGGTGTTGTAGGTAACGAAGAACATATGAATGTACAGCTTGGTAAAGCCGGACATAAACGCTGGCTTGGTATTCGTCCAACTGTTCGTGGTATGGCTATGAACCCTGTTGATCACCCACTTGGTGGTGGTGAAGGTGCTGGAAAAGGACGTAACCCTGTTACTCCATGGGGACAGCCTTGTAAAGGTTACAAAACACGCAACAAGAGAAAGACAACAAGCAATTTCATTGTTTCGCGTCGTAAGAAGTAGTTGCATAGGAGATAACCGTGTCAAGATCTGTTAAAAAAGGTCCTTTTGTAGAGAAAAGCCTTTACAAAAAGGTAATAGCAATGAATAAAGAAGCAGACCGTAAGATGATTAAAACATACTCACGCTGCTCTACAATCATACCTGAAATGGTAGGAAATACTATTTCTGTATATAATGGTAAATCATGGATTCCTGTGTACGTAACAGAAAATCTCGTTGGTCACAAGCTCGGCGAATTTGCTCCAACACGTACTTATCATGGCCATGGTGGTACAGATAAAACAGCTAAGGCTGGAAAATAATAGGTGGATATTATGGCTGAAAGAAAAGGTTATGTAGCCACTACAAAGTTCCTTATTGCTTCACCAACTAAGGTTCGTCCAGTTGCTCATTTGGTTAATCAGAAACCAGTAACAAAGGCTTTTGCTATTCTTGCAAATATGCCACAGAAAGGTGCTGGTCTTATTAATGCAACTCTTAAATCAGCAGTTGCAAATGCTCTGAATCAGAACAGTAAGCTTGATGAAGATATGCTTTACGTTAAAGAAATCAGAATTGATGAAGGTCCAAGACTCAAGAGAGTTTGGTTCCGTGCACGTGGTCGTGCAGATCAGCTCCTTAAACGTATGTGTCATATTACCGTAATCGTTGACGAGAAAGCGGGGGAATAAAGTGGGTCAGAAAGTTAGTCCAATTGGTTTGCGTTTAGGCGTAAACAAAACATGGCAGTCACGTTGGTATGCAGATTTCCGTGAATATGCAGACCTCGTTTTGGAAGATGTCAAAATCAGAAAAATGGTTACAGATCTTCCAGAATGTAAAAACGCTGACATTGCTGAAGTTGAAATCGTACGTCACCCACAGCGTGTAACAATCGTTATTCACACTGCTCGTCCGGGTGTAATTATTGGTGTTAAAGGTGCAACAATCGAAAAGATTAGCGCTGAAATTCAGTCACAGTTGACTAAGAAAGTTCAGATCAAGATTAAAGAAGTTAAACGTGCAGATGTAAATGCTAGTTTGATTGCTCAGAATGTTGGTCGTCAGCTTGCTGGTCATGGTTCATTCCGCAAGGCATTGAAACAGGCTGTAAACAACGCTATGCGTGCTGGTGCACAGGGTATTAAGATTCGTCTTTCAGGTCGTCTTGGTGGCGCTGAAATGACTCGTACAGAAGAGCATAAAGAAGGACGCGTACCACTTCATACTCTTCGTGCTGATATTGATTACAGTACATACGAAGCACATACAACATACGGTAAAATCGGTGTTAAAGTATGGGTTTACAATGGTATGAATTATGGTATCGAACAGCAGGAAGATGCTGGTCAGCTTGTTCGCAAGCCTCGTCGTGACCGCTCTCAGCGTCCAGCTGCAGATAAGGCTGAAAAATCAGCACCTTCTGCAAAGGAAAGGAGCTAAGTTATGCCATTAAGTCCTAAAAGAGTTATGCATCGTAAGGTGCAGCGTGGTAGAGAAAAAGGAAATGCTACACGCGACAATTTTATTGACTTCGGTAAAATTGCTCTTGTTGCAATGGAACCAACTTGGTTGAGCGCTCGCGTAATTGAAGCAGCTCGTGTTGCTATCAACCGTAAGCTTGACCGTAAGGGACAGGTTTGGATTCGTGTTTTCCCAGATAAACCGATTTCTAAGAAACCTGCTGAAGTCCGCATGGGTAAGGGTAAAGGTGCTCCAGAATCATGGGCAGCTGTTATCAAACCTGGAATGATTTTGTTTGAAATTGATGGAGTTGACTTGAAGGTTGCTCACAGAGCTCTTGAGCTTGCAGCTGATAAACTCCCAGTTATCACAAAAATTGCTTATAAGCCAACACAAGACTAAGGAGGAATAAGATGGCTGAATCAAAGAAAAAGACAGATAAAGAATTATCTTATTCTGAACTTGTTGCTAAGCGTGATGAGCTTAAAAAGAAGTACATGGATCTCCGTTTCAAGATGGTGATTTCTCATGTAGATAATCCAATGCAGAAACGTACAATGCGTCGCGAAATCGCACGTTTGAATACGTTCATCCAGCAGAAAGAAGCTGCTGGTGAAAACAAGTAGGAGCTGAACTGTGGAAGAAAATACTGTTCAGACTGTAAAACGATCATTTGTTGGTATCGTAACAAGCGACAAGATGGATAAATCTATCGTTGTAACAATTACAACAAAAAAGATGGATCGTCTTTACAAGAAATATGTTACTAGATCTAAGAAGTATATGGCCCATGATGAACAGAACGATGCTCACATTGGTGACACTGTTCGTATCGTGGAATGCAGACCACTCAGCAAAAATAAGTGCTGGCGTCTTGCAGAAGTAATCGAACGTGCTAAATAAGGTATAAGGAGTTAAATTATGATTCAGATGCAGTCATGCATGACAGTTGCTGATAACTCCGGTGCTAAGATCGCTCAGTGTATCAAAGTACTCGGTGGTTCACACCGCCGTTATGCCGGAATTGGTGACATCGTTGTAGTAGCTATTAAGGATGCAATTCCTACATCTACTATTAAAAAGGGTGCTGTACAGAAAGCAGTAATCGTTCGTCAGGCTAAAGAATACCGCCGTCCAGATGGAACTTATATTCGTTTTGATGATAACGCTTGTGTTATCGTTGATGAAAATAAGAACCCAAAAGGTAAGCGTATTTTCGGACCTGTAGCTCGTGAGCTTCGTGATATGGATTTCATGAAAATCGTATCTTTGGCTCCAGAGGTTCTCTAAGGAGTTAATGGTTATGGACAAGAAATTCAAAATCCGTAAGAACGATACAGTAGAGGTTATTGCAGGTAAAGATAAAGGTAAGAGAGGAACTGTAGTTTCTGTTCTTTATAAAAAAGATGCAGTAATCGTATCTGGTGTAAACATTGTTAAAAAGGCAATGAAAAAGCGCAGCCAGCAGGATCAGGGCGGTATCGCTGAGATCGAAGCTCCGCTTAACATTTCTAATGTAGGCATCGTATGTAAAAAATGCGGTCGCCCAGTAAAAATTGGCTATAAAATTGACGGGGACAAAAAAGTTCGCGTTTGCCGTAAATGTGGAGATATACTGTAATGGCTAATTACGTACCTCGGCTTAAGAAAGTCTATAAAGACGAAATCGCTCCAGCACTCGTAAAAGAGTTTAACTACACAACTCCAATGCAGATTCCTGTTATTAAGAAAGTTGTAGTTAGCATGGGTGTTGGCGAAGCTCTCACAAATAAGAAACTCCTTGATGCCGCAGTTGCTGACTTGACTCAGATTACAGGTCAGAAAGCTGTTAAAACAAGAGCAAAAAAGAGTATCGCTAACTTTAAGTTGCGTGAGGGTAATGAAGTTGGTGCAATGGTAACATTGCGCGGAACAATTATGTATGAATTTTTGGACCGCCTTATTAACGTTGCACTTCCTCGTGTAAAGGATTTCCGCGGTATCAAAGCAACTGGTTTTGATGGACACGGAAATTTTTCTCTTGGTATTACAGAACAGATTATTTTCCCAGAAATCGACTTCGATAAAATCGTAAAGATTGCTGGTATGAATATTACTGTTGTAACTAGCGCAAAGACAGATGCAGAAGCAAAAGCTTTGCTTGCCAAGTTTAACATGCCATTCCGTAAGTAGAGTGAGGGATACATGGCTAAGAAATCATTGATCATTAAAGCCGCTCGCAAACAGAAGTATGAGACACGCGAATATAATCGTTGTCAGCTTTGCGGTCGTCCACGTGGATATTTGAGAAAGTACAAGATGTGTCGTCTTTGCTTCCGCAAATTAGCAAGTGAAGGCCTTCTTCCAGGCATCACAAAATCAAGTTGGTAGAGTGGTAGGAGTAAAAAATGAGTGCATCAGATCCAGTAGCAGATATGCTCACTAAGGTTCGCAATGCGGCTGTAGCCCGCCACGAAAAAGTAGATATTCCTGCTTCAAAATTGAAGCTCGAAATCGTTAAGATTTTGAAAACAGAAGGATATATCAAAAACTTTAAAAAGGTTCAGGAAGAAGGACATTCAATCATCCGCATCATCCTGAAGTATGATGACAGTAATAATCCTGTAATCCATGGTGCTAAGAAAATTTCTACACCTGGTCGTCGTGTTTATTCTGGATACAAAGATTTGCCACGTGTTTATAACGGATACGGTACAATCATCGTTTCAACTTCTGCTGGTGTAACAACTGGTAAGAAAGCATCTGAAAAAATGGTTGGCGGCGAACTTATCTGCTCAATCTGGTAATAGGAGGAAGAGATGTCTAAAGTAGGTAAACTTCCTGTTGCTATTCCAGCTGGAGTAACAGTAACAGTTGCTAACAATGTTGTTACTGTAAAAGGTCCAAAGGGTGAACTTAAACAGGATTTCAGTTCTGACGTTAAGGTTGAAGTAAAAGATAATGAAGTTGTAGTTAGCCTTGAAAATACAACAAAACAGGCAAACGCATTCCATGGTCTTTATCGCAATCTTATTAATAACATGGTTGTTGGTGTAACAACTGGATTCACAAAGACTTTGGTAATTACTGGTGTAGGTTACCGTGCAGAAATTCAGGGAAAGATTCTTATGTTGAACCTTGGTTTCTCTAACGATATCTTCGTTACAATTCCAGAAGGTCTTACAGTTACTGCAGATGCTCAGGGTAAAGTTACAATCTCTGGAATCAGCAAGCAGCTTGTTGGTGAATTTAGTGCTCAGATTCGTAAACTCCGTATGCCTGAACCTTACAAGGGAAAAGGTATTCGTTACGAAAATGAAGTTATCAGACGCAAAGTCGGAAAGACTGGTGTTAAATAAGGATAGGCGCTATGTTTAAGAAACTTAATGATAAAGACAGAAAACGCCTTCACAGAAAGATTCATATTCGTAAGAGTGTTTATGGTACTGCTGACCGTCCACGTATGACAGTTACTCGCAGTAACAAAAATCTTTCTGTTCAGGTTATTGATGATGATGAGGGAAAGACACTTGCTTCTATCTCTACATTGGAGAAAGAATTCGAAGCTCTTAAAGCTAATACTGATGGAGCTAAGAAGTTAGGTGAAGCTTTAGGTGCACGCCTTAAGGATAAGAAAATTACTAAGGTAGTTTTCGACCGTAACGGTTACCTTTATCACGGTGTTGTTAAAGCCCTTGCAGACGGTGCTCGTAGTGCCGGAATTGAGTTCTAGGAGTTAAAATGGAACGCAAGAATTTTGATAAAGAACCAAGAGAAAAAGAGTTTGTTGAAAAACTCGTAACTCTTAATAGAACATCAAAGACTGTAAAGGGTGGACGTCGTATGTCTTTCTCTGCACTCACAGTTGTTGGTGATCAGAAAGGTCGCGTAGGATACGGATTTGGTAAAGCTAATGATGTATCTGAAGCAATTAAAAAGAGTATTGATAAGGCAAAGAGAAATCTTGTTACTATGTCAATGAAGAACGGCACATTGCCACACGAAATCATCGGAAAGTACAAGAGTTCTTCTGTACTTCTTAAACCAGCTTGTGCTGGTACTGGTATCAAAGCAGGTGGTGCTGTTCGTTCGGTAATGGATGCAGTTGGAATTACAGACGTAATTTCTAAATCATTGGGTTCAAGTTCTTCTGTAAACGTTGTACGCGCTACATTTAATGCTATTGAAAATCTTATGGATGCAAAAGCTGTAGCTGCTGCTCGTGGCAAGACACTTGATGAATTGTGGGGTTAATTATGGCTAAACAGGTTAAGATTACACTTATTAAAAGTACAATCGGACAGAAGCCAGCTAAAGTTGCCACAGTTCGCAGCCTTGGTTTAAAGAAGCTCAACTCTTCTGTTGTACAGGAAGAAAATGATGCAATTAAAGGTATGATTGCAACAGTTTCTCACCTTGTAAAAGTTGAGGAGGTAAAATAATGTCTGATTATAATCCAATACTCAGCGCTCCTAAAGGCGCTAACAAAAACCCAAAGCGTGTTGGTCGTGGTTCTTCTTCTGGACTCGGTTCAACTGCTGGTAAGGGTAATAAAGGTCAGCAGTCACGTTCTGGCGGAAAGGTTTATGTAGGTTTCGAAGGCGGACAGATGCCTCTTTATAGACGTATCGCTCGCAAAGGATTCTCTAACTATCCTTTCAAGAAAGAATATGTGTGTATCAATGTTGATTAGCTTGAAGCAAAGTTTGCTGACGGTGAAACTGTAGATAAGACATCTCTTATTGCTAAAGGTTTTATTTCAGCAAAATCTTCTACTCTTGTAAAAGTTCTTGGTAATGGTGACATCACAAAGAAACTTACAGTTGATGTTGATAAGGTTTCTGAATCAGCAAAAGCTAAGATTGAAAAAGCTGGCGGATCTGTAAAGGTTGCTGCTGAAGCTGAAGAATCTAAATAATTTGGAGTAGAAGCATGGCAAGCAATCCAGTAATTAATATGTTCAAAGTTAAAGAGCTTAGAAGTCGTTTGTTCTTTACTATTTTGGTTTTAGCTATTTTCCGATTGGGAAGCGTTTTGACTATACCAGGTATCGATGCAAATGTGCTTTTTAAGTACTTTAATGATTTGGCATCACAGAACAAGAATGCGTTTGCTAGTTATATGGACTTCTTTGTAGGCGGTGCATTCTCGAATTTCTCAATTTTCATGTTGGGAGTAATGCCTTATATTTCTACTCAGATTGTTATGCAGCTTGCTGTGATTATTTTCCCTTCTCTGAAACGTGCAGTTCAGGAAGATGGCGGTCAGCGTAAAATGGCTACATGGACTAGAATGGGTACAATCTTGGTTTGTATCCTTCAGTCTTATGCAGTTACAGTTTATGCTCGCAGTATTCCTGGCTGTATTATGCTTGACCCAATCTGGAAGTTTAATGCTTTGGCAATGCTTACAGTAACAACAGGGTCTATGATAACTGTTTGGTTAGGTGATCAGATTACTGCTCGTGGTATTGGTAATGGTATCTCGATGATGATTTTTGCCGGTATCGTGGCACGCCTTCCAAATGCAATTATTGAACTTGCAAGAAAAGTTGCAGATGGCGAAATTCAGTTTGTTTTCGTTATAGTTGTACTTCTTATGTGGGTTGTTATCATTGCGTTGGTAATTTTTGAAGAAGCAGGTGAAAGAAAAATCCCTGTTCATTATGCAAAACGTGTAGTTGGAAGAAAAATGTATGGTGGTCAGAACACATACATTCCTTTCAAGATTAACCCATCAAATGTAATTCCTTTGATTTTTGCATCATCACTTCTTACATTGCCATTGCAGCTTGTATCAATGATTGGAAATAACCAGGATTCTGCTAGGTGGATAGCAAAAGTTTCGGCTGTGCTTACACCAAACGGGATTTGGTACAATGTTTTGCTGGTTGTTCTTATTGTTTTCTTTGCTTACTTCTATACACAGGTAACTTTGAATCCAGTTGAAATTGCGAAAAATATTCGTGAAAATGGTGGTTCAATTCCAGGTGTAAGAACAGATAAAACAGAAGAATATTTACAGAAAATTTTGAACCGACTTGTTTTGCCGGGATCATTGTTCTTGGCCTTCATTGCGATTGTGCCAACAATTATTCAGAACTTGTTTAAGTTCCCACAGTCAATTTCAATGTTGATGGGTGGTACTTCATTAATCATCATGATTGGTGTAGATCTGGATACTATGAGTCAGGTAGAAGCCCTTCTTAAAATGCATCATCAGGATGGATTAACAAAGAAAGGTAAAATTAGATCTCGAAATTTGTAGAAATTCTAGGTCTACTAGTAGAAAAAGATTGAGAATATATGCTATATTTATTCTCACCGAATTGTCTCTCATTGCGAGGTGCCTAGATTCGGTGAGAATATTTATTCTCAGGAGGTCTTATATGAAAGTACGAACCAGTGTAAAACCTATCTGTGATAAGTGTAAGGTTATCAAAAGAAACGGAATTATCCGTATCATTTGTGAAAATCCTAAACACAAACAGAGACAGGGATAAGGAGTAACAGATGGCTCGAGTAGCGGGAGTTGATATCCCAAACAAACATTTAAGTATTGCTTTAACTTATATTTATGGTATTGGCCGTACATTAGCACAGAAGATTTGTGAAGAAGCAAAGCTTGATCCAAACAAAATGGCTAATGATCTTACTCAGGACGAAATCGGTTTGATTCGTGACATCATCGAAAAGAACTACAAGATTGAAGGTCGTCTTCGTTCTGAAATCGGTCTTAATTTGAAACGCCTGATTGATATTGGCTGCTATCGTGGTCAGCGTCATCGCAAAGGTCTTCCAGTTCGTGGACAGAGAACTCGTACTAACTCTCGTACACGTAAGGGTAAGAAGAAGACTGTTGCTAACAAGAAGAAGTAAGGCGGAGGAAAACGATGGCTACAGCTAAAAAGCGAAAGGAAAAGAAGAGTGTTTACGAAGGTAACGTTTACATTCAGGCAACGTTTAATAATACTATCGTAACTATCACTGACATCAATGGTAATGCACTTTCATGGGCATCATCTGGTGGTCTTGGTTTCCGTGGTGCTAAAAAGTCTACTCCATTTGCAGCTCAGACAGTTGCTGAAACAGCTGTTCAGAAGGCTCAGGGATATGGCTTGCGTGAAGTACACGTTTATATAAAAGGACCAGGAATGGGTCGCGAAAATGCAATTCGTTCATTGGGTGCTATGGGATTGAGAGTAAAATCTATTCATGATGTAACTCCTATTCCACACAACGGATGTCGTCCACGTAAAACACGCCGTATGTAGGAAACTGTGCAACAGCATGGTTGTGATCCTGTCTGCCGGATAAATTGGTAGACAAGTTCTGGCAATAATGTCAGTTTAGAAGAGATAGAGCAATAAATACGTTGTTCTTATTAGAGGAGTTCTGATGGCTCGCAAAAATCTGCTTAAAGGTTTTAAGAAACCAAAAGGTATAACTTTTGAGCATCTTGAGACTAATCCGAATTACGGTAAATTTACAGCTTATCCATTTGAAACAGGTTTTGGTACAACTGTAGGTAATACATTGCGCCGTGTTTTGCTTTCATCTATTCAGGGGTATGCAATAACATCTATCCGCATTACATCTTATGATGCAGATAATGTTCCTCATGTAATCTCTAGTGAATTTGATGCAATTCCACATGTTTCAGAAGATACATTGGAAATCATTAATAGTCTTAAACAGATTCGTTTACGACTTCCAAATGATCTTGAAGAATCTACAATTTTGTATGAATTCAAAGGTCCTGGAGTTGTTAAGAGTGATGACCTTGCAAAAGAAAATCAGGTAGAAGTCATGACTAAAGACATGGTTGTCTTTACAATGATGGAAGATGCCCGCCTGGACATTGAAATTCAGATTGATCTTGGAAGAGGTTATGTTCCTGCAGAAGTAAATGCAAACTATGTTGAAGTTGTTGGTACAATTTCTATGGATGCTATTTTTACTCCTGTTCCAAAGGTAAAATACTCAATCGAACCATGTCGCGTTGGACAGCGTAATGATTACGATAAGCTTGTACTTGAAATTTGGACAGATGGAACAATTGCACCTGAAGATGCATTAGCAGAAGCTGCAAAAATTGCAAAAGATCATTTTTCAATTTTTGTTAACTTTAATGATAGTGAAATTGCTGGTGGTGATGAAAGCGATGAAGACGATGCAAGAGTAAAAGAAATTCTTAATACTCCTGTAGAAGAACTTGAACTTTCAGTTCGTTCTTCAAATTGTTTGAAAAACGCTAACATTCGCACTATTGGTGAATTAACTAAGAAGACAGAAGATGACATCGCTAAGACTCGTAACTTTGGTAAGAAGAGTCTTACAGAAATCAAGGAAAAACTTCAGGAATGGGGTCTTACACTTGGCATGACTGATTACAGTCACTTGAAGAATGCTGTCAATATAACAAAGCAGAAGGAAGAAACAGATGAATCATAGAAATGGTTTTAATCCGCTTTCACGCACAACAGCACATCGTCGTGCAATGTCACGCAATATGGTTACTTCATTGTTTAGATTTGAACGTATTACAACTACAAAGTCAAAGGCATTGGAAGTACGTAAAGCTGCTGAAAAATTGATTACTAGAAGTAAGGTTGATTCAGTTCACAATCGTCGTGAAGTTAAGAAATTCATCGCTGATGAAAAGATTCTTAACAAATTGTTTACTGAAATTGGTCCAAGAATGAAGGATCGTAATGGTGGTTACACTAGAGTTTTGAAACTCGGTTTCCGTCAGGGCGATGCTGCTGATATGGTTATTCTTGAATTGGTAGATTACAAACTTGATTCTGCTGCTGAAGAAACAACAGAAAAGAAAGCTACTGAAAAGAAACCAGCTGCTAAAAAAACTGCAGCAAAGAAAACAACTGCAAAAAAAGCTGACGCTGAAAAAGCAGAAGCTGCAGATAAGGAGTAGGAAATGTCTAAGAACCATCGTGGAACTGGAATTCGCTCTCTTGCAGCACATGGTAGAGCTACTTGCCCTATCTGTAAAAAAGACAGCGTTAAATGTCTTTATGAACAGGAAATTGACGGTGCAACTGTTAATATCTGTAAAGTTTGTAAAGCTACTTTGAAAAACAAAGCAAGAATTGCTGCTAAAAATGCGGCACCAGCAACAGAATCAGCTGCTGAGTAAAATTGAAATAGGAGCATAAAATGGCTACTAGAAGAAGTCCTCGTTTTAAGGAATGTAGAAGACTTGGTGTAAACGTATGTGGACACCCTAAAGCAATGGAACGTGCTAACGCCCCTGCTTTTGCTAAAAAGAAGAAGGTATCTGAATACGGTCTTCAGTTGATCGAAAAACAGAAGGTTAAAGCGTATTACGGAATCCTTGAAAAACAGATGAGAAGATATTTCGAAGCTGCTGCAAAATCATCAGGTAACACTGGAGATGCATTGCTTGTTTCTTTGGAATGCAGATTCGATAATCTTGTATATCGTATGGGTTTTGCAAAATCTATTCGTATGGCACGTCAGATGGTAAGTCACGGACACTTTACTGTTGATGGAAAGAAAATCAATATTCCTTCATACGCAGTAAAAGTTGGTCAGACAATCACTTTGAGTGAAAAAGGTCAGAAGTCTGGTGCCTTGAAAGCTGTTTTCCTTGAAGATAAAGGCTTGAAATTGGAATACATTGAAAAGAACCTTGATGGTTTTAGTGGTAAACTTACTCGCTTACCTTTGAGATCTGAAATTCCAGTTGAAATTAAGGAAAACCTTGTTATTGAATACTATTCTAAATAGTAATCAATTTGCAAAACGGCAGTCGGTTGCGGCTGCCGTTTCTTTTTTTAACAGAAGTTATTTAAATTACGATGATTTTGAAATTTAAAAAAATTATGTGTTGACAAATTTTAAGGGTGCTAAAAGGGTTTTTGCGCGGTTTGCGCGGGTGGGGATTTGCGCCGGATTGGAAGGGCGAGCCCGCAGGGCGAGTTGCGGAACGAAACGTAGTGGAGTGGAGTAATGGAGGCGAAGGCCGGAACCCTGGAAAGCCGTTCGCGGTTGGAATTTGCGCCCAAAGGAAAATAAAAAAATCATTGAAAGGGCTTGCAGTTATCTTTATAATATAAGAATGTTTCGTTTATATGTAGAAAGAAAGCCTGGTTTTGCTAACGAGGCTGGAAGTTATTTGTCTCAGATAAAGAGTTTTTTGGGCATTGCTGGTGTAACTGGCGTGCGTTATTTGAATCGTTATGATGTTGAAAATGTGGGAGAGGCTGTTGGTAAGGCTGCGGCTACCAGGATTTTTAGCGAACCTCAGAGTGATTTTGTTTATTATGACAAGATTGATGTGGCTGAGGGCGAGACTGTAATTGTATGGGAATATTTGCCTGGTCAGTATGATCAGCGTGCGGATAGTGCTGAACAGTGTCTTTCTTTGCTGCGTGCGGGAATGGCGGCTACATGCAAGGTTGGTACTGAAGCTCCTAGAGTTCGTTGTGCCAGGATTGTTATTTTGAGTGGAAATGTTAGTGCTGACGATGTTGCTAAAATTCAGAATTATTTGATTAACCCTGTTGATTCTAGACTTACAGATGATTCTGTTCCTGAAACTTTGGAAATTAAGGGCGAAGAACCTGGTGATATTCCTGTTGTGACTGGTTTTATTGGATGGAACGATTTTGAACTTGAAGCTTACCGTGGAAAAATGGGTCTTGCTATGGATCTGGCTGATATTAAATTCCTGCAGGAATATTTTGTTGGCGAAAAACGTGATCCTACTGAAACTGAAATTCGTGTTCTTGATACTTACTGGTCTGACCACTGTCGTCATACTACTTTCTTGACTGAGCTTAAGGATATTAAGATTGAAGATGGTCCTTATGCTGAATTATTCAAGAAGTCTTTGCAGAATTACACTGACATGCGTACTGAAATGTATGCTGGCCGCACTGATAAGCCTGTTTGTCTTATGGATATGGCTGTTATTGGCATTAAGTATCTTAGAAAGCATGGAAAACTTGATAATCTTGAAGTAAGTGAAGAAAATAACGCTTGTTCTATTTATATTGATGTTCATTATACTAGGGATAGGAACGGAAAGGCTTGTGATGAAAAAGAAACATGGCTTTTGATGTTCAAGAACGAAACACATAATCACCCTACTGAAATTGAACCTTTTGGTGGTGCTGCTACTTGTATTGGTGGTGCTATCCGTGATCCTCTTTCTGGTCGTTCGTGGGTTTACCAGTCTATGCGTGTTACTGGTGCTGCAGACCCTACTGTTCCTTTAAGTGCTACTTTGAAGGGCAAATTGCCTCAGTCAAAGATTTGTCGTGAGGCTGCACAGGGATTTAGTTCTTACGGTAATCAGATTGGTTTAACTACTGGTCAGGTTGTGGAGCTTTATCATCCTGGTTATGTTGCAAAACGTATGGAATTGGGTGCTGTTGTTGCGGCTGCTCCTAAAGATATTGTTATGCGTGAACGTCCTGAACCTGGCGATGTTATTATTTTGCTTGGTGGTGGTACTGGTCGTGATGGTATTGGTGGTGCTACTGGTTCTTCTAAAGTGCACACTGTTAAATCTGTTACTACTGCTGCTGCTGAAGTTCAGAAGGGTAATGCTGTTGAAGAACGAAAAATTCAGCGTTTGTTCCGCAATAAAGAAGTTAGCTTGATGATTCGCCGCTGTAATGACTTTGGTGCTGGTGGTGTTTCTGTTGCTATTGGTGAGCTTGCTCCTGGTCTTGAAATTAATCTTGATAAGGTACCTAAGAAGTATGAAGGTTTGAATGGTACTGAGCTTGCTATTTCTGAATCTCAGGAACGTATGGCTTGTGTTGTTCGTGCTAAAGATGCTGAACGTTTTATTGCGGAAGCTGAAAAAGAAAATCTTCAGGCTGTAAAGGTTGCTGATGTTACTGATACAAACCGTCTTGTTATTAACTGGCGCGGTAAGACTATTGTAAATCTTGGACGTGAATTCCTTGATGCTGCCGGTGCTCATCATGAAGCTGTTGCTTTGATTGAAAGTCCTGCTGTACAGAGCGAATCTCCTTTGGTTAATGCTTTGGATTCTGTTAAAGCTGAACTTGCTGGCGGTGATTTGAAGAAAGCATGGCTTACAAATATGAATGACCTTGCCTGCTGTTCTCAGCGTGGTCTTGGCGAACGCTTTGATGGTTCAATTGGTTCTTCTACTGTATTGTTCCCTTATGGCGGAAAATATCAGTGTACTCCAGAAGCTGGTATGGTTGCAAAGATTCCTGTTGTTTCGCCTTTGGAAACTTCTACTGTAAGCATTATGGCTAATGGTTATGATCCTCGTGTTGGTCAGTGGTCGCCTTGGCATGGTGCTCAGACTGCAGTATTGAGTTCTTTGACTAAGATTACATGTATGGGTGGTAAACCTGTTGACTGCCGTCTTTCGTTCCAGGAATTCTTTGGCCGTGCTGTAAGCGAAAAGACTTGGGGTTATCCTGCTGCTGCTTTGCTTGGTTCTATTGATGCGCAGAAAGCTATGGGAACTGCTTCTATTGGTGGAAAGGATTCTATGTCTGGTACTTTTGAAAACATTAATGTACCACATACTCTGGTAAGCTTTGCTGTAACAAGTGATGATGTTAAGAATGTTACAAGCGGTTCTTTTAAGAAGGCTGGAAACGGTGTTTACCTTGTAACTGTTCCATATTCTGCTGAACTTGCTCCTGATTTTGATACATTTACTACAAACTCTAACAAACTTTACGAATTGAATGCGGCTGGCAAAATTGCTGCCATGTATCCTGTTTGCGCCGGCGGTATTGCTGAAGCTGTTACAAAAATGGCTATGGGTAACCGTGTTGGTGTTAAGATTGATAATCTTCCATTCAGTGCAACTGCTTTAGGATTTGCAAAGGATGCTAAGGTTAGCGCTAAGGATTTATTTACTCCTTTGTACGGTTCAATTATTGTGGAAGCAAACGGCGAGCTTGATGACAGAGCTTTTGTTGAAGGCACAATTTATAGGCTTGGTTCTACAATTGCTGCGGAAGAAATTGAACTTGCTGTTCGTGGTGTTGCAGAAGCTAAAATTGGACTTGCGGAAGCTGAACAGTCGTGGGAAGCAAAGCTTTCTGCTGTGTTCCCTCCTGTAAGCGGCGCTGAAGTTCAGGAGCCACTTCCTGATTTTGCAAAGGATATACATTCTTCTTTGATTGAAGTTCGCAAAAATCCCGTTTTTGCTGCTCCAAAATGTAAGCCAAGAGTTCTTTTGCCTGTATTCCCTGGAACTAACTGTGAAATGGATATGGCACGTGCATTTAATCTTGCTGGTGCAGAAACAAAAATTCTTGTGCTTGCAAATAAGACTCCTGATATGCTTGATAAATCACTTGCAGCTTTTGAAAAGGAATTGAAGGAAGCTCAGATTCTTGCGTTGAGCGGTGGATTTAGTGCTGGTGACGAGCCTGATGGTTCTGCTAAGTTTATTGCAAACTGTCTGCGTGAAGGTCATGTTTCTGAACAGATTATGAATCTTTTGAAGAAGCGCGATGGTCTTGTTCTTGGTATTTGTAATGGGTTCCAGGCTTTGGTTAAGACTGGTCTTGCAATGTACGGAGAATTCCGTGATATGGAAGGTGATATGCCAACTTTGACTTACAACAAGATTGGCCGCCACATAAGCCGTATTGTTCGTACTCGAATGGTTAGTGCAATGAGCCCTTGGGCTTTGGATCCTAGCGTAGTTGATCCTAGAATTCATCTTGTTCCAATCAGTCATGGTGAAGGACGATTTGTTTGTGACAAGGCTACAGCTGAGCAGCTGTTCAAGAACGGGCAGGTTTATACTCAGTATGTTGACGAATTTGGTAATCCTGCAATTACTGAACCGGACAATCCTAATGGTTCGGCATTTGCAATTGAAGGTATTACTTCGCCAGATGGCCGCGTTCTTGGAAAGATGGGACACAGCGAACGTACTGTTGGTATTGATATGAACGGTGCTAGCCGAGATTTGATTATGAACGTTGCGGGTGATCCACTTACAAATCCTAGCGAAAACAGCTGTCAGAATCTGTTTGCTGCGGGTGTAAGATATTTTAAATAATGTTTTAGGGGACCTGGTCTAAAACTTTGCGTTAGTGCTTATGTTGATGGGAAACAACTGGTGCGCGATATAACGCGGTGAAAAGACTGGGGCTGGTATGGAAGGGCGCCGAAGGCGGCCACTGGAGCGACCGAGCGTAAGCGAGGGAGTGAAGGGGCTGAGCGTAGCGGAACCCTGGAACACCAGTTTGCAAATAAAGTTTCCCCTAAATAGTTCGAATTTCGAATTTTAATTGGAATGCATAAAATTGATTTTTATAATCGCATTTGCATTATGAAAATACTGCCAGTCAGAAAGCGACTGTCAAAACCGCTAGCTAGCGTCGCTACATGCGCAAGTCGGCAAGGAAACTACCGTTTCCGACTTGCGAATGTTTT
>JAFOCI010000095.1 GCA_017381365.1 Treponema sp. | reverse complement strand
CGATGCTCAGCGACAAAAAAGATTTTGATGTACAAAAGATGATTGGCAAATATAAACCAATGTCTTTTGCAGAAGAAGCTTTGACTGCCATGAATTAAGTATTTTAGAAAGTCGACTTGTTCGTTGACTTTTTATGGGAGTTTATATAATATGAATTTTACGTGTCAAAGACCAGAAGTTTTATATGGAATCCTTCTGATAATACCTGCGTTGATAATTGCAATTATTCAGTACCGCAATGTTATGAAACGTTACAAGGTGATTACAATAAAAGATGATGATTCTATTCATGCAAAACGTATAAAGAAATATCACTTTACTATTGCTTTGCGTTCAACATTTCTTTCTGTCGCCTGGATTATGCTGATACTTGCTTTTGCAGGTTTCTCCTGGGGAACTTACCTGGAACCAGTTCAAAAGTCTGGAACTGCAGTATCACTTGTATTTGATATTTCTTACAGTATGAATGCAGAAGATGCTCCTGGAGGAATGACCAGATTAGAGGCTGTAAAAAAATATTCGGCGATGCTTTTGTCTCATATGGAAAATACTGCTATTTCTGTGATAATTGCGAAAGGTGATGGAGTTGTTTTAGTTCCTTTGACAGAAGATAAAGCTGTTGTAGAAACCTTGCTGGATTCGTTATCGCCAAAGCTTATGAGTTCTGGCGGAACAAGTCTTGGCAAAGGCATCAGAGCAGCTCTAAGAGCTTTTCCTTCAAATTCGTCTCAGGCAAATACAATCTTTGTGTTTACTGATGGTGATGAAACTGATGGTCTTCTTGAAACATCACTTTCAGAATGTGTGAAAAATGGTGTTTCTGTATATCTTGTTGGTTTTGGTTCTGAGCGTGAAACAAAAGTTCTTGCAGGAGATGGAAAAACAACAGTTCTTACTGCATTGAGATTTGAAAAAATGAAAAACGCATGTGCAAATGCCATGAAAAAAAATGCAGCCCGGCAAATTTCAGATTTGCAGATTTTATATGTAGATGCCACAGAAGCTGGTTCTGCACTGCAATTGCTGGAACCAATTCAAAAATATAATCGCAATGTAAAATATGAAAAAGATAATAAAGTAAATGATTCTTCATTCGTGAGATATGAACAGAAACCTGTAAAAAGATATACTTTATTTTTAGGCTTGGGAATTGTTTTTTTTGTTTTGGCTTTTGTAGTTTCTGAACTTAATGCTGATGGTATTGCAGACTCAATTCATCGAAAATCGATTATATCAATAGTTTTTCTTGTCTTAATGTGCAGTTCGTGTAAAGAAAGATTTTTTGGCGCAAAAACAATTTTAGACAGTACGTGGAACTGGTATCAGCACAGATATAACGATTCAATAGCTGGTTATCTGCAGACAGTTTATAATGCAGAAGCAGAGGGTGATGACCTGTTGGAGCAGTATGCCGTTTATGATTTAGCTGTAACTTATCTTTCGCAAAATGAAAATGATGCAGCTATGTCGAGATTTAACCAGATTGAAGATACTGCTTGTGAACCTGTAAAATATGCGGCATTTTATAACAGTGGAATAATCGCCTACAGAAAAGGTAATTATGATGTTGCTGCAGAATATTTTAGAAAGGCATTGAAAATTGACGGAACAAAAATCAATGCAAAAATAAATCTGGAATTATCGCTAAAAAATTCTGAAAAAGAAGCAAAAGTTCGGGAGAATGAATTTTCTCAGGTTGGCGAATCTGATAAATCAGATGTGATGGAACAATCTGTATTCCAGCGAATCAGGGAGTATGATAAAAAACAATGGAAAAACAGCGAAAAGAAAGAAACCGTAAATTCTTCATCAGATTATTAAAAACAGTTTTACTCATAAGTGTTATGACTTTTTCAGCAAGTCCTGTATTCTCACAAAGACTGACGTACAACATTATTAAAGAATTAACTGTAAAGCCTGTTAATCAAAATAATTTCAGCGGCACTGACTGTGCATTCGAATTGAAAATTCCGTATATAAAGTCAGAAAACGTGCAGGCTCAGATTCCAGATTTGCCAAACGGGGTCAATTTTGTGTCGTTACGTCGTACTGAATATTCAGATACTGAAACAGGTACTAAAATAGAATTGTGGCTTAACTTTGCAGATTCTGGAACTTACAGACTTCGTTCGTTAAGAGTATACCTTAATAACAGGTTATATTATCTTCCGTTTATTCCAATTGTTATTTCTGAAAATCCAAGAAATATTCTTCCTCAGCTTGTAATTGTTTTTGACAGTGGAACAAAAATTGTTCAAACTCGCAAAGGCAGCAATAAGAATTATGGAAATTTTTCGGCCGTTGCAGGAAAGTCAGAATTTTTTACTGTTTATTTACAATATGGGGTACAGATTGTTTCTCTTAACTGGTCAGTCCCTAAAAATGCAATTTTCAGAGAGATAGAACGATATGATATTACGCATGGAGTTGTAAAAAGTGCAGAATACAGTGAAGAAATGATTCCTGTTGTAAGATTTGAGTGGCAGCCATTAAAAAGTGGTCCTCAAAAATTACCAGATTTACAGATTGTTGCAACTTCGTACAATGGCGTAAGAGTTGATTTAAAGCTGCCAGAAAATCCATTAAATGTAAAAGATGGCGTTGTTTCTTTGGACAATAAAAATGATGCTGAAAATTATTTTGGCTACGCTTTCTCTAGTAAGACTTCATCTATAAAAAAAATAGAAAAAGTTGCCGTTTCTATTGAAGATTGTGAAAAAATAGCAGAATTACGGAAAATTGAACGGATGTCTATTCCGTTTACGCAGAAATATAACCAGCGAAAGGAATTTGAAGAGTCTGTGGGAATTGAAAATGCAGCCGCAGAACCTACATATTTTGTTTTTTATGTATTTCTTTATTTAAGCGGATTTTTTCTTTTGCTGCTTATTTTTATTATCTGGTTAAAAAAAATGAAAGGAATTATAGCTGTTTCTGCATTATTATTGAGTTCAGTTGTTTGTGTTATAATTTCTTTTGTTCAAGTGTATGCGACATACGCCATTTTTAAAGGCGGAGATATTAGTCCTGTTCCGGAACTTACGGCAGGTGCTGTTGCTTCAATAGAAAGCGGAAAACGGGTTCATATTGGACAAAGAGCAGGTCATTGGGTTTTTGTCCAATTTGGAGATTCTGGTGGCTGGGTAACAGATAATAACGTTATCATTATTGATGAAAAGGAAAAATAAAATGGATTTTGGCGATATTCTTGAACAATGGGATAATCAGCAGAAGGCTGCAGCAAAAAAACAGAAGGATAGTGGTAAAAATCAGGTTTCTCATAAGAAAGCAAATGCTCCAACACCAGAAGAAAAAGCTGCAATGGAAATGAAAAAAGGTTTTGATTTTGTAGAAGAACGAAACAAAAAAATAAATCCAATGGAATTGTGGCTTCGTCGTTATGGAACTGTTGATAAAGATGCTTTGAATCAGCAGGAAGAGGCTAGAAATAAATATCAAAGTCGTTCAAGTCTTGTAGAAATGCGACCAGAAGCTAGAATTGATCTTCACGGTCTTAAAAGAGAAGAAGCATGGGCTCGGCTAGAAGCTTTTGTTGCCGATTGCGAAATGCGTAAAATAAAAAAAATTATGATAGTCCATGGCAAAGGAATTCATACTCATGGCAGCGATCCTGTTTTAGGTGAAATGGTACGCAAATTCATTGAACAGGATAAACGGCTTGGAACTTCTGGTCATCCAGATGCTAATGAAGGCGGAAAAGGCGCAACCTGGGTCATTTTAAAAAATAATTTATTTAAATGAAAATTACTTGTAACTAAGTTGTATTGTTATTAATTTAAATAGTAGTTAAAGAGGATTATTGGTGAAAGATTACTACGAAATACTTGGAATACAAAGAACAGCAACCAGCGAAGAGATAAAAAAGGCATATAGAAATCTTGCATTTAAATATCACCCTGACAGGAACGCTGGAAATAAAGATGCAGAAGAGCGTTTTAAACAGATTACAGAGGCGTATGATGTACTTGGTGATGAAAAGAAACGTGCTGATTATGATAGATATGGTTTTCAAGATAATTCATATTCTGACTATAGCCGCTCTTATCAGAATGAATACAATTCTAATGCATATCAGAGTAATGCTTATGAAACAGAAGATGCGTTCTGGGATTGGTTTAATAATGGGACTGCAAGACAGAATTATCAGAAACAATATTATCAGTCTTCGTATTCAAATTATCAGCGAAACAAAAATTATACAAAATTTGATTTAATGATAAATTTTCTGCTTAAGATTTTTCAGATTTTTATGGGATTTTTTCTCATTAAGATTTTAATATGGTTCTTTCCGTTTGGTCCGCTAGTTTGTCTTGGTATTATTATAAACGGATTTTCCGGAGCAATAAACTCGCTCCGGATGTTAAAGAATTTTAACGCTGACGGAAAATAATACGGCCTTTGTCAAGGTCATATGGTGAAAGTTCAACTTTTACGCTGTCGCCTGGAACGATTCTGATGTAATGCTTGCGCATTTTTCCAGAAAGATGCGCCATAATCATATGACCATTCTGCAACTCAACACGGAACATTGTATTTGGCAATGTTCCTTAACGATACCTTCAACTTCAATAGCTTCTTCTTTAGCCACGATTCCTCCAGAAATTATCACCCAAAAAATATAATTTAAAACTCAAAAAAAAGTTGTTTTTTTGGGATTTTATACTTATATTATTATGTACAGATAAAAAAGACAAGTCAACATAGGGGAAAATGTTGACTTATAGGAGCAACTTTATGGATGAGAAATTTGTAGCCGAAGTAAAAATCAAGCTGCAGGAGCAGAGAGAATCAATTTTGAAATCTCTTGCAGATCAGACTGATGAAATGAAATCTTTGATAAAGCCAATTGAATCTGGCGATGAAGCTGATGTAGCTTCTGATGTAATTGATAGAACAATGCTGGATGCATTAGGCGCCCAGGATTCTTTAAGATTGCAGCAGATTGATGCTGCTCTTGAAAGAATCCGTAATGGAAAATATGGAATTTGTCTTGGATGCAACAAGGAAATTCCTCAGGCACGTCTTGAAGCCTTGCCATACGCATTCTTGTGTGTAAACTGTGCAAGTGCAGCAGAACGTCGTAACAGATAGTTAAAAATTTTTTAATTGTGTGTTAAATAAATAATCAGAATAAGTTTAAAATTTAAAAATAGTCAGCGGCTTCATTAATGTTCTCTTAGAAGCCGTTTTTTTGTTTAAAATAGGTTTTAACATATTTTTTGAAAAGCTATTTTATTATTTCTGTCGATATATGCTAATTCGCTGTATCCTGCTTTCAAAGCGGCTTGTAACGCTCTTTCGTAACCACAGTCAATTTTTTCCGGTGAATGGCAGTCAGTGTTGATTGTTACAGGAACATTCCGTTCTCGTAAAAGACTTAAAAATTCAGCAGAAGGGTGTACATCGTCCATTGTGCCACGGGCGATTGCGCCTGTGTTTATTTCTGCAATTACACCAGCTTTCTTTATTTCATCGGCAGTAATTTTAATCTCTTCTCTGTACCAGCTGTCGTTTTCATTAAACATGCATAGCTTTTCGTTGTTTTTGCGAACAAGATCCGGGTGCCCGATTATATTAAAGTTTGCTTCTTTAAGCATTTTTCGTTCAAGCTGGAAATATTCCTGAATCATTTTTTTTGAATTTCCATTAAAGAGCTGCTCTATGCGTTCCTTAAGCTTGTCTGCGCTGTAATCAACGGCAAGGCGTCCGTTTTCTGTAAAAATATAATGAACGGAGCCAATCAGGTAATCTGGAGATTTGGATTTATATGTTTCAAAATCTGGTTTTGTTACAAATGGAACGTAGTCTGCTTCAAAACCGCAGAGAACTGTAATCTGGTCTTTGAATTTTTCTGCTGCGTTGCGAACGGCTGTGACGTAATCAGAAAAATCCCGGGGAGCAATATGCCATGTGCTGGCAAAAGGATACATGCTGTGGCTTGATAGCCCGATTATTTTAAAATCTCTGGAAATAGCGGCTTTTATTAAATCTTCTGGAGACCCTTTCCCGTCACAGAATTCTGTATGGATGTGATAGTTTGTTTTGAACATAATTTTCCTCTTTTACAGTATTTAAGAACCAAACTGCTGATTTTAAATTCTTGCAGAAAAATGCTTCCATTTTGTTGTTGCAAGTATGAAAAGATCAAAATATTCTTCAAAGTCTTCAAGATTTTTTCTGAACTCATCAGCATTCTTTGATTTAGTTGCCTGACTCATAAGTGTGGATATATGAACAAGCTTGTTTGCTGAAATTGCTGCAGAACTACCTTTTAATGTGTGCGAAACACGATGTAATTCTTCAAAATCTTTGTTGTCCAGTAAATCGTAAGCAGTAACAATAAAACCTTTTGTCTGGTCAATATAATCAAGCAGAATCTGTTTTCCAAGATCAACATCGTTGCCGATTGTATCTTCAAAATCTGCTGAATTCCAGAGTTCATTATTAAGCATCATATCTGAATCAACAGAAGCAATTTGAGATGCAGATGGCAGATTTATTACTGTACTCCACTTATCCAGCATATTTTCAATATTTTTTCGTTTGAACGGCTTTACAAGGATGTCATTCATACCAATCCGCTGGTATTCCTTAAAATTTTCCGGATCATTGTTTGCAGTACAGGCGATTATTAAACCAGAAAAATTTTCTTTTCTTAAGATTTTTGTTGTTTCAATTCCGCTTAGTACAGGCATCTGAATATCCATAAATACAACCTGAATTTCAGAATGTTCGTGTATCATCTTTATTGCCGCTTCACCGTTTTCTGCTTCGTAAACAGTTGCACCAAACTTTTTAAGAAATTCCACAAGAATCTTTCTGTTTACAGGATGGTCATCTGTTACAAGAATCTTCATTCCTTCTGCAATTTGAGGTATTTCTGTTTGTTTTTTTGTTGTGTTTTCAGAATTTTCATTGTTACCGTTTATTTCTTCAAATAATTTTATGGAAGAATCGGATCTGTTTGTTTCAATAAGAAGCTGATCAAGTTTTTCTAAACGGACTGGCTTGTATAAATATCCTGCAAACCAGTCTAGAAGTTTCATTTTTGCATCGCGGCCCACTTGCCCTTCTGGAACAAGCATATAAAGCTTTGTTTTTTTTATTTTTGGATTATTTTTTATGTTGGAAGCCAGATGCCATCCTTCAACAACAGGCATAATCTTATCTATGAAAACAATGTCATAGGGATTATCAATCTGTTCTGCGTATTGAAGTTTTAAGTATGCATCATCACCATTTTGCGAGATTTGAATGTTCTGTAAACCAATAGTTTTAAGTTTATTCTCCAGGCTTTTTGCTGCCAGAATACTGTCATCTACAATAAGAATTTTTGTGGTTGCAGGAACAGGAAGTACGTATTGATTTTTTTTAGAATCATCAGCTGCAGAAAGAGGGATTTTCACCCAAAAACAGGAACCGCCATAAGGATTTGGTGTAAAACCAATAGAACCATTCATCTTAGAAACAAGACCTTTGCAGATTGGCAAACCTAAGCCTGTACCGCCGTATTTTCGGGAAATTGAAGGATCCCCCTGATCAAATGATTCAAAAAGATTATTTTCCTTGTCTTTAGAAACTCCTATCCCGCTGTCAGTAATTTTTATTAGTAAAAAATCACCGTCTTTTTTAAGTTCCGTGTGTATGTAACCTTGATTTGTGAATTTAACTGCATTTTTCAGCAGATTAATAAGAATCTGCTGAACCCTTGTGGGGTCTCCCATAATCATTTCTGGAAGAGAATAGTCAATATCTGTAACTATTTCCAGTTTTTTATTGAATGCTTCAATGCTGATTAAATGGACAACATTTTCCACTAGATCTTTTATGTCGTAGGGAACATTTTCCAGCAGCATTTTGTGAGATTTTATTTTTGAAAAATCCAGAATATCATTAACAAGAGCCAGAAGAACTTCAGCACCAAAACGGATTTGCCTTACATATTCAGTCTGCTCTGTATTCATCTGGGTGTCAGAAAGCAAGTCAAGTGTACCAATTATTGTCTGGACAGGAGTTCTTATTTCGTGAACCGCATTTGCAAGAAAGAGTTCATTTGGAATATCTCTGATGTTATTGGAATTTTGCTGCATTTATAACTTCAAATACCTTTTTTACAATGGCTTCTGGTTTTTGTGGTTTTACAAGATAATGTTTTGCACCAAGGGACAAAGCTTGTATAACCAGTTCTTTTTTTACGGCCTGAGAATAGATTATGATTGGTGGTTTTTTAGAAAGCCCCTGAAGTCTTTTCAGCGTATCAAGTCCAGAAATTCCTGTCATAAGTATGTCTAAAATAACGGCTGAAAAATTATGTTTTGTGATGTCCGAAAGGAATTCTGTTCCACTTGAATAAACAACGCAGTCGTAACCTGTGTTTTTAAAACCAGAGGCTACAATTTGCTGTATGATTTTATCATCGTCTACAATGGCGATTTCATTTTTCATGTTATTATTTTCTGTCTTTACAGGTGCCGGAACTGATTTTTTTTGTTCTGTATCAGACATGAAACGCATTTCTATTAATCCAGAATTTTCTGATTCAGAAGTTGTAAGAATTTTATCTGTTACCAGGTCAGAAACTTTTGTTGTAGTTGAGCTGTCTACAAGAGAATTCAAAACCTGAGAAATATCTGTTACTACTTCAATTCCGTCATACTGGGAATGCCCGTCAATTAATTCTTTTGTAAATGTACTGAAGGAAAGAACTTTTATATTTTTTGTGAGAATTTTTGAATTCGCAAGAATATTATCGAACAAAAGCTCTATATTTAATCCATCCACAAAGGTTAATTCCAGATTAGTCATCATAAGAACGATTTTTGGAGTTTCGATGGAATCATTTTCAATAATTTCGGATAATTTATATTTAAGAAGTGAAAGTTTTTCTCTGTTTAATCCCTGGGCAATTTCAATAAAAATGATATCTCTGTTTCGGTGAATATCCATTACACAGGGAGTGGTATCCATTGAAAAAGCTGAATGAAGAATGCGCCCGATAGATTCAAAAAAAACATCAAATTTAATTGGTTTTACAAAGTACTTTACGATTCCGTGTTTTGCAAAATAAGCCAGGTTTTCGCGGCTGGCAGCAGGTCCTGTGGCAATCATAGGAATTCTAGAAGCATTTGGATTTTCTTTGATTTTGCTCAGAAGTTCGATAAAGTAGTCAATATTTTCATTTTCATCAATATCAAAAATAGTCAGATCTGGAAGCAAAGAATTCATCTTGATGATTGAATCCTGTTTATCTGCAATTACATTAACTTCAACTTTTTCTTCTGAAAGCTTATCTTTCAGAAATTCTCTGAACATAGGAGCTGCTTCAACAATCAAAACATTCTTCATACTTCTATTTTATACATAAAGTATTTAGTTTTCAATAAATAGATTCTTTGTTTTAAAACTTTATGATTGCAGGTTATAATAAAGCTAAAGCTATAAAGAAGATTTATCCAGCGTGCGACGAGAGATGCAAACAAAACAAAAAAAATATAAGGAATATAAATGAAAACAGCAGTAGTATTTTTAGCAAATGGATTCGAGGATGCCTAAAATCGAAAATCCGTTAAAAGAGGCTGTCTAATAAGTTTGCATTACGGTGGTTGAGTTTATCGAAACCACCACATTTAGTGTAGCAGTCATTTCGACGAGCTCAATGAGCGCTACACTCATTACTTTTGGAACAGTCCCGTGCAAATTT
>JAFOCI010000018.1 GCA_017381365.1 Treponema sp. | reverse complement strand
GCGCCTAAGAACAAAAGAAAATGTTGTTTCTGTTTTTCTGGAAATTTCTGGAATTGGCGAAAAGCGGGCTAAAATTCTTACAAAAAAATTCACAACTCTTGAAAATATGTGCAACGCCCAGGAAAGCGAAATTGCAGAAGCGCTGCACGTGCGCGCTGATGAAGCAACTGAAATCATAATTGCTGCAAAGGCTCTTCTGGAACGGCGTAACCAGCGGAAAGAACAGCAGAGAATGTCTTTGCAGGCAGCAGGAACAACCTGGCAAAAAGCTGCCCAGACGCAGTTTATTGATGACCTGGCGGGGGCGGTTCTGGGAGCCGGCTCCGGCATGATTGCAGCAGAACGGACTCCGGGATACGAGAAGGATGAAGAGTGCGAATAGATTTTCAGGTCTGAACAGATGATATAACGTCATTGTCGTTACCCAAAGCTTTTAGGACAAACCCAACCGTATTGAAAAACACCTTTGTTGCGAAAACTCGCTTATGCTTATTTTCGAAACATAATTATGTCAGCGGACGATAAGCGCGGAGGAATATTTTAAGATGAGAAAAATCGGAAAACTTGTTGCGGCAATCGCAGTTGCAACGCTTGTATTTGCTAATTTTGCTTCTTGTAGTAAAAAAGGTGAAAGTGCAAAAAAGACTTCAAAAGATGTTGCACTGAAAGAAAATCCTGCATCGGATTTTAGCTATACAATGACTGATGACAGTCAAGGTGTATTGATAAAAAAATACATAGGCTCAAGTCCTAAAATCATTATTCCTGCAACAATTGAAGGTTTGCCTGTTTTGGAAGTTGAGAATTTAGCAGATTTGGATCATGAATACGGCGATTTATATTGGGATTATCAGTCGGATGATTATCGTTATCATAAAAATAATGTAACAATCACTCATATTTCTTTTCCAGATTCTGTTCGCTATACAGGGAATAGTAATAAGGTTGCTATGTCTTTAAAAGACTATGACGCTCTTGAATATATAAAGTTTCCTGCAGGTATAGAAACGCATCCAGCTACCAGTTTTGGCGATCCATTATTAGATGCTGTTTCAGGGGAACAAGTTTTAGCCTCATCTATACCTAGTGTGGAAGGTTGTGATAAACTAAATAAAATTATCATTCCAGAAGGCATTAAGGTTTTGCCGAATTTTCAAGATTGTAAAACATTAAAAAGCATAACTCTTCCTTCTACAGTTGAAATCATTCCGGATTCATGTTTTTCTGGCTGCACAAATTTGGAAGAAATTATTATTCCAGAAACAATTACAAAAATTATTTTTGACACAAAAACATTTGATGAATATTGGGGGAAAGAAACTATATACAACAGTTTCGCTTTTGAAGGCACACATTTAAATCTTGCTACACAAGCAAAGTTAAAGCAGTTAGGTTATAACGGCAAATTCTAAAATACAGAGAAATATAAGTTTTTAAAGTACTTAGTAGAACAGAAAACGGGCTGCCAAAAAGAAATGGGCAGCCCTAATTATTTTAAATTTACAAGAGAATTCAAATCTGCTAAAATTTAAATATGAGCAGAGGCTTCTTGTATCTGTGGAACGACAGTTTTAGTGTCTGTGGAATTGCTTATCTACAATCAGAGAACTTGCGTAACCGTCAAAAAATCGCCAATGCTCCTTTGCTCTGGCGGAAAAACTTGAAAAATGGAAGACATTTTGACCTTTGTATAGAATTCAGATGTTGCAAGTGTTCTTCTTATCTGTTATATTTTATCTAATTGAAATTAGTCGAATCATAATTAGATAAAATATAAATAGGGGAATAGTTATGTTCATAGGCAGAAAGGCTGAGCTTGCTGAACTTGAGAGGCGATATAATCAGAATGGATTTCAGTTTCCTGTTATTTACGGAAGAAGACGGGTTGGAAAAACGCGTTTAATTCAGGAATTTATTTCTGATAAAAAAAGCGTCTACTTCATGGCAGCACGCCAAACTTCTTCTGAGTTGTTGCAGGGGTTTTCCGAGACAATAAAAGAACAGTTTCCTGATGAAAGAACCAAATTTATAAAATCGTTTGAGAATTGGGAAAGCTTATTTTCGTATATAACTGAAGTTTCACGCAAAACTCGAATTGTTCTTGTAATTGATGAATATCCGTATCTTGCTGAAAGTGAGAAATCAATTTCATCGCTTCTTCAAAAATTTATAGACACTCAATGGCGTAATACGCAGCTTTATTTGATTTTGTGTGGCTCGTCTATGAGTTTTATGGAAGAACAAGTTTTAGAATATGGAAGTCCTCTTTACGGAAGACGAACTGCACAACTTAAAATTCATCCGCTTTCGTATTACGAAAGTTTTGATTTTTTTCCTAACTGGAATTTTACAGAAAAATTCTATGCATACGGAATTTGTGGTGGGGTTCCATTGTATCTTGAAATTTTTTCCAGATATAAAAATCTCAAAGATGCAGTTTGCAGCGAATTTCTTTCTTTGAGCGGACATTTAGGCGAAGAGCCTGAGAATCTTATGAGTCAGGAACTGCGCGAACCAGCACTTTACAATGCAATCATTTCTTCTGTGGCTAACGGAAAAAGCAAGCAGAATGAAATAGCGTTGTCTGTGGGAGAACAAAGTAACAGGATAACTTCTTATTTGAAAAATTTGATTTCATTGGAAATCATAGAAAAAGCTTCCCCTGTTGAAAATGATAAGAAAAAAGTGATTTACAGAATCAAGGACAATCTTTTTAAATTTTATTTTAGGTTTATAACGGAATGTAAAAGTCTTGTTGCAATGGGAATGGGTGAAAAGGCTTACGACATTAAAATTCTGCCTTTTCTTGAAGATTATTTTGGACATATTTTTGAAGAAGTTTGCATGCAGTATTTGAAAAAAAGTATTGCTGAAGGAAAAATAAAAACGCTTTATACAGAATATGGAAGCTGGTGGGGAAATAATCCTGAGGAAAAAAAAGAAGAAGAAATTGATGTGGTTCTTGCTTCTAAAAATGACATTCTTGTTGGTGAATGTAAGTGGCAGGCTCAGAAAGTTGGAAGCGATGTTGTTGCACTTTTGAAAAAACGTGCTGAACTTATCCGTAACGGCAGAAATATTACTTATTATGTATTTTCCAAATCTGGTTTCAAAAAAAACTGCGAGCCTTGTGAAAGCGTAACTCTTGTGACTGCAAAAGATATGTCGTAAAACTTAGGATTTTAGTTCTGTAATTGATAATTAAAAAATTAAACAGAACATAATAAAAAGTGCTTCTGAAGTAACAAATGAAGCAATTATTCTGAACAAGGATTTTCAGTTTATAGGACTTTTGAGCGAAAATTACACAGTTCTGCATCTTTGCACACTTTTTGACTCATCTTGCATTATTACTCGATATTTTCAGGGAAAATTTTTATAATTTTGATATGAGAAAAATTTTTGCGTTTTCGATTTTTACGATTCTTTTGTTTTCTGGCTGTACTTCTTCAAAACAAAGATTTCAGAATAATCTGAATGATTACAGATATATTTCCATCCTTAAAGATGATATCAATTTTGGGGAAGTAAAAGATGCTCCTTCCATTCAGTCAATAATCGACTCTGCCATCGAACACACATATTTTGAAGTTGTAGAAGACGAGAACAAACTTTCAGACGAACAAAAAAAACAGTTTCTTGTTGCCAGTCTTAACTACGATTTTAATCCAGTTGTACGAAAAGTGTTCGTAAGATTTACTCTCACAGATTATACAAGCGGCGAGAAAGTCGCAGAATACAAACGTATCTTCAAGAAAATGTCCTACAGTTCCATAAATTCCTGCGTAATGAATGTGCTGAACAACTTTGCAAGAGAAAATCCCCGTCAACAGGCAATGATAAGATAACTGTCATCAATCGCTTATAAGAATGTAACGCTTTCTGGCAGGATTTATTCCCAATGCAATTTTCAGCGTTACAGAGTCTTCGTCTGCTGTACCTGCATCACAGATGTGGAATCCGCCTTCTGGCAAAATAGTTCTTTAGAAGATAAATTCCAAAGCCTGCCAGAACTCCATAAGTAGCCTGAATTCTTGATTCGTTATAATCCAAAACACCATTATAAAAATATTCGTTGTTAAAAACACTAAATCGTCCGTGTACAGGGATAATGAAAGACTTTGGAATACCCATCTGATTACTTAAGGTGTATTCACATAACTGCCCAAGTATTTCACCAAATGCAGAATTCTGATTAATCTGATTGTTGTCAAAGTTTTTTCTGGGTAAAAATAAGGAATATAAATTTAATCATAATATTATTGTATTATTCACCATATCTTTTTTCAACGTAATTATTTTGTAACTATAAAAGAAATTACATTTGACAAAATCAGATTTTCACGATTATTCTGATAAAAGAGGTAATAAAATGAAAAAGAATATTTTTACAGCTTTTTTTGCAGTTTGTGCGTTATTTTTGGTTTCGTCATGTTCTGAGCCTGATGACGACAATTCTGCATTGATGATGCAGGTGGTACAGCAGAGCCAGGGAAGCAATTCTGTGTCTAAAAATGCAAAAAAATTTCTGGTACAACGAAAGATGGTTCAAAATATGAACTTGTAATAATAACAGACTATGTTTCAGAAAACGAAACTATATCCTTAAGGCTTACAAGTGCAGATGAAAGTGTTCTTCAGCTTCTGACAATCAATAAGTCTAGTACTGGTCGCTCTTTGATCTTCACTCACAAGGATAGCAAAAAAACTTTTACAAACGATTCTTATACTGAGGTGGGTTTTATGGCAGATTCTGTTCCAGCAAATTTAGAACATCCTGAAATTACAGTGCCTAAAGAAGATGTTCATTCATTCATTGTTAAGGGAAAAATTCCATCTGATAAAATTGATGCAATAAAAAATTGCACAACTCTTGAATTTATTTTGAATGATAATAAAGAGGTTTCTCCACAAATTTCTATTTCTTTTGAAGACAGAATTCTTACAAATATAAAGAGGTTTATGTAATGAAAATAAAAAAAATTATTCCATTCGCACTGCTTGCACTTGCAGCAGTATTCTTTACAAGCTGTTTAACAATCAGCGTTTCTAATTCTAATTCCAATATTGAAGAATAGGCAAAGTCTTACAAATTTATTCCCTATATAGCAGTTACCCTGGATTATGGTGATAAAAATTTGCAGCCTGCTATCCAGAAGCGTATTGACGATGCTGTGGCCTCAACCTGCCTTACAGTTGTGGAAAATCTGGAAACTCTTACAGAAGAGCAGAAAAAACAGGCTTTTGATGTGGACTTCAGATTTGATTACAGCGATGCTTCAATGAAAGCTGTGGTAAAGCTTTATCTGTATGATTACCTTACAGGCAAAAAACTTGCAGAATTTGAAGCAAGCCGCTACGCCAATTTTGAAGAAAGTCTGAACCATTGTTTAGACGAAGTTCCTGGAACATTTACAGAAAGTTTTGCAAAATAAACAAATAGGGGGGCTGTCCAATAAGTTTGCATTACGGTGGTTGAGTTTATCGAAACCACCACATTTAGTGTGATGGTCATTTCGACAGGTGGTTCCTGAGCCCTTCGACAGGCTCAGGAACCACCTGTCGAAGGGCTCAATGACCACTGCAATTTATACTTTTTGGACAGCCCCCTTTTTTTGTCTGCAATTTTCAACTGTTTGCAAAATAATCAGTAAACCTCTAAAATATTTCTATGATTACAGAAGTTACGATTACGGTCTTACCTGATGATGAAAAAAATAAAAATCTTATTGAAAAGCTTATTCTGAAAGAACTGGCAAAGAAAAATGTTTCTACCGGAAAAAAGCATATTCCTGTTTTTGTGAAAAAATCTATTGATGCCCGCCACGGACAGCTAAAATTTCATTTGCGCTACAAGGTTTTCATAGATGAAGAACCTGGCGAAGTAAAAACCAGCGCTCTTCCTGAATGGAAAAGTGCAGACGGCAAAAAAACGGTTATAATCGTAGGTTCCGGGCCTGCGGGACTTTTTGGTGCGCTTAAACTTCTGGAAAAAGGAATCAAACCTGTAATTGTTGAACGGGGCGAAAGAACTTCTGACAGAAAAAAAAGCATCGCAAAAATCAGTACCCAGGATTTAGTTGATTCAGATTCAAATTACTGTTTTGGCGAAGGCGGTGCCGGCACTTTTTCTGACGGTAAGCTTTACACAAGAAGCAATAAGCGGGGTGACATTTCAAAGATTCTTCAGATTTTTGTGCGTTTTGGTGCAGACGAAAAAATTCTTACAGATGCCCACCCCCACATTGGAACGGACAAGCTGCCTGCTGTAATCAATGCTATGCGCAACTTTATAATCGAAAAAGGCGGTGAATTTTACTTCAATTCAAAATGTACAGGTTTTATTGGTAAAAACAACTGTATTACAGGCATTTCAATGGAAAACACTAAGTCAGGTGAAAAAATTGAACTTCAAGGAGATGCTGTTCTTCTTGCAACAGGTCATTCTGCCAGTGATATTTACGAAATGCTGGCAAAAATTTCACCACATTCTCTTGAAGCTAAAACCTTTGCAATGGGCGTTCGGGTTGAACATCCAAGAACACTGATTGATTCAATTCAATACCACGGAAAAACAGAAGGAATGGGAGCGGCTGAATACAGACTTGTAACTCAAGTTGAAGGCAGAGGCGTATATTCATTCTGCATGTGTCCTGGGGGATTTGTTGTTCCAAGCGCAACAGGACCTGATGAAATTGTTGTAAACGGAATGAGTGCTGCAGGCAGAAATTCAAAATGGTCAAATGCAGCAATTGTTGTGGAAACACGACCAGAAGACATTCCAGAAGAATTTGTTCAGCGGGCAAAAGGCGCAGGCTGCAAGGCTCTTGCAGGTCTTTATTTCCGCAAATATATAGAAGAAGAAACAAAAAAACAGGGAAAAGGACAGGCAGCCCCTGCCCAGCGCATGACAGATTTTCTTGCAAATCGGGAAACAAAGGATTTTCCACCTTCAAGTTATACTCCTGGCATTGTTTCCAGCCGGATTGACATCTGGATGCCGGAACAGATTGCCGGCCGTCTTGCACAGGGCTTTCTGGATTTTGGAAAGAACATGAAGGGTTTTGTTAACAAAGACGCAGTACTTATTGCCAGTGAAACAAGAACCAGCACACCAGTGCGTATTCTTCGTGATAAGGAATCCTGTGAAAGCGTTGCCATAAAAAATATGTATCCTGCTGGTGAAGGTGCCGGTTATGCTGGCGGAATTGTTAGCAGTGCCATGGACGGTGAAAAAGTCTGTCAGGCAATTTCGGAAAAAATATGAAACCACTTATTGTCTGTACAACTCTCTTGATAGAAACTTCTCCTCAGGCTCTTCCCCTTGGAGCGGCCTGCATTGCCAGCGCAATAAAGCATTACGAAAAAACTTCTGGCAAATTCGATGTGCAGCTGATTGCCGTCAGCAAAGAAGAAAAGGATTTTATTCAGGCGGAAAAACAAAAGAAAGCTGCTGAATACATTGCAGATAGAATATGCGGCAAAGGAATTCCTTCATTCGCACTTTTTAGCGTCTACGTATGGAACAGAAATCTTCTGGAAGAAGCGGCAAAAATATTAAAGCAGCGTTATCCAGAAATTTTAACACTTGCAGGGGGCCCAGAAGTTACTGCAAATCCTTCGTCCTTCAAGAATTTTGATTATACAGTTTCCGGTGCTGGAGAAATTGCAATGCCTGAACTTATTTCAATTCTGCAGTGCTGCAAAGAGGGTGATTCTTCCGCTCTTTCCCAGTTGCCCCAGGGCGTTTACACCGCAAAAATTGAACGGGAAATTTCAAAGGCAAACTGCCGCGCTTTTCCCCCTGAGCTTAATACAATTTCTTCTCCATATCTTGACGGAACTCTTGACCCTGCAGAATATGGCGGTGCTTTGTGGGAACTTGCCCGGGGCTGCCCTTTCAAATGTTCCTATTGCTATGAATCAAAAGGCGAAAAAAAGATTCAGTATTTTCCAATGGAACGAATCAAAAAAGAGCTGGAGCTTTTCAATCAGAAAAAGATTTCTCAGGTTTTTGTCCTTGACCCTACTTACAACGCAAGCAAAAAACGGGCGGCAGAGCTTTTGCATCTGATTGCAAAAAAAGCTCCCGGAATGTTCTTTTATTTTGAAGCCCGTGCCGAATTCATTGACCGGGAACTGGCAGCTGCCTTTACAAAAATTCCTTGCGCCCTGCAGTTTGGCCTGCAAAGCGCAGACCCAGAAATACTGAAATATGTAAACCGCACCTTAGACAAAAAGCTTTTTACGCGGAACATCGGATATTTAAATGAAGCCGGCGCAATTTTTGGCTTTGATTTGATTTTCGGTCTTCCAAAAGACACTCTGGAAGGATTCAGAAAAAGCGTTGATTTTGCCCTGAACCTGTACCCAAACAATCTGGAAACCTTCTGTCTTTCTGTGCTGCCTGGAACAGATCTTGCTGACAGTGCAGAAGAACTTGGGCTGGAATACGAAAAATCCGCTCCATATCATGTTTTAAAGACTGACAGATTTTCAGAGTCCGATTTGAAAAAAGCGGAAAAAATCTCAAATTCATGCAATTTCTTCTATAATAATGGTCGTGCCGTACCCTGGTTCAATTCCGTGGTTCATGCACTTCACATGCGGCCTGTTGTTCTTCTGGAAAAATTTTCAAAATGGTATGAAAATTCTGAATCAGCTGATTTTTTCTGCTGTGACCACAAGGAAATAGAAAAACAGCAGATTGCATTTGTAAAAAAACTGCTGAATGATTGTCAGAAACAGAATCTTACCTCCACAACAGAAAGTTTAATTCTGTTCAACGGCGCTCTTTCCCGTGTAGAAGCTGATGGCAAAGAACAGACTGTGCATCTTTCGTATCATCCAGATGACCTTGCCAGCCCTTACGCAACAGACATTGTATTTTTTGCAAAAAACTGCCGCAAATTCAACTGCACGGTAAAATGCTTTAGAAATAAAAACGGCGAAATTGACTGGCGGGTATCAAAATAGTTCGAATTTCGGGCTAAATAAAATAATCTAAAACAAACAGATGAAAATCTCTTTATTGTTATTCATTTTTACGCTATCATCACAAACATATTCACTGCATTCAGGGGAAATCGGTTAGATTCCGAGCTCGGAGTGGAAAGGTATAGTCCTAATGCCCTGTCTGCAAAACGCTTCCTTTTGGAAGACGGATTTTCTTTGGATCTACATGCCCTGGATCCTGGAGGTAAAAAAAATGAAAAAGTACGCTAATGTACTTGTGGCTCTCTGCGCCCTTTTTGCTTTTGGATTGGTTAGCTGTAAAAGCTATTCCGATGATGACAACAACGCCGCTCTTGTTGCGGTTCTGAACCAGCAGTCTGCAACTCAAGGTCAACAGCAGCCTGCAACTCCTGCTGATTACGCTAAAATTCTTAGTACAACAACTGGAATTCAGCTGGATAAGAATTATGTTACTTCAGGGGATTGGCCTGAATCTTTAAAAGTAACATCTGACGGAACTGTTGAATATAATTCTGATTTTAAGGCAACAATTGCTGGTACTGCCGTTCCAACTGGATATTCCGGAATTATTATTTTCACACGCAACCAGAATCACGTAAACTACGGTCACTACTGCTACCCTGACTATGATGAAGGTAAATGGGTCGGTTCAAATGAAACTTCTTCTGAATGGGGAACTGTAATCACACATCACGGCTGTTACACTGCAATTTACATAACAAACGGCGAAACAGACACAACTTTCAGAATGGCACAGGCTGTATGGATGCCTGAAAATCAGCCAGAGGGACGAACAGCATGTGCAAAAACACTTGAAAAGGTAAAGGAACTTTTTGCAAAAGAAGGCTACCAGGCAACTTGTGAAGGATATTCCTCTGCTTTCAACCGTTCATTAAATTCAGAAAAAATCCCAGGCTTTATCTGTGGAACTTTTACTCTTTCTGATGCAGAATAATTTCTAAAATATGAAGGCTCCTGATTTTCTGGGAGCCCTTTTTGTTTCTGGGCTCCTGTTCTGTTCCAATGCCATTTTCTGTCAGGAATCAGAAAAATGCGATTCCGTTAATCTTGGAAAAATCATTACATATATAGATTCTCCTTTAACAACCGGCGAATTTTACGATAATTCTGTTATTGAAAAATCCGGTTCCACAAATCTTTCTGATTTTCTTACATCTCAGGGGCATACAGTAATGAACACTGGCGGAACAGGCTCAATGAGCAATGTTTCTATCAAAGGTTACGCAGGCTTCTGCATAAAAGTGTATATTGACGGCGTTCTTGCAAACAATCCTGCAACCGGCGAATTTGACTGGAATCAAATCAGTCTGGATTCAATTTCTTCTATTGAAATACAGGATTTTCCAGTAGAAAACCAGATGCAGTTTGCAGGCTCTGTAGTAAAAATAACAACAAAAAGATTTGGAGTTTCAAAATTTACATCAACATCCCAGGTAACAAGCTACGAAGGAAGCCCCGCAGACACTTTACAGCAAAGTGCTGATTTTAGAATTTTCACAAAAAATGCAGCTTTTAAAATCGGTGGCGATGCCCGCATAGCTGCCAACGAATATCTTACGCCTAAAAACAAAGTGAATCTGTACAATGATTCAAAGCTTACTCAGATTGCTGCTTCCTGGAACCTTTACACAAAAAACGGAAGCCTTTCCGCCACAGGATTTTTTGGCACAAACAAAATAAAAGCCCAGAATACAGGAAAAAGCTATGATCAGGGGGTTGAAAATGACATCAATGCCCGCTTTACGTTCAAGCACATAATCTGGGGTAAAAAAATCTGGCACACTTACGGTTCAAATTACAATCTTACAGATGTTGAATACGATGAGTCTGTTCTTGTTCACAATTCTACTGTGGTTCATAATCTGGAAGGCTATTATTATCTTGATTTCAAAAACACTGGAATTTCACTTTACAATACGTTTTCTGCAGAATGGTCAAAAACAATGGATGCGTTCAGGCCGCAGCTACAGATAAAGCTTGCTTACGAAAAACAGTTATTTCCATGGATGATTTTTTACGGTTCTTTAGGATTTGATATGTGGACAAATTTACAGAATTCATGGAGCTGGAGCAATGTTAATTTTGAACTTCTTCCTTTTGTACGATTAGTTTTTCCCCATGGATTTTCTGCGGCTGCTTTCAGAGAATTTGTTCTTCCGTCATTCAATCAGCTTTACTGGAACGGTGCAGGCGGTGTTGGAAATCCAGACCTTGAAAACGAATATGGCTGGTCAGGTCTTGTTTCCTGGAAAAAGTGGCCGGTAATTCAATTGACTTTTCAGACAAGCTGGTACGGAAACAAAATCCGCTGGACTTCCATAAATAATACCCTTATGCCAGACAACACAGAATCCGCCTGGTATTTTGCTGCAACAGCCGCATCAGAAAAAAGCTGGAAATATTTTGACTATTCTGCGCGCATTAATTTTACCCGTGCAATGCTGGAAGACGGAAATCAGATTATGTGGGTTCCTTTTTTGACTGGCGCACTTAATTTAGGCTTTCATTACAAAAAACTTGATTTTAACGTTTCTGGTTCATACACAGGAAAACGTTACCAGCAGAACGACAATTCTGCCGGCTGCTACGACCGTTATTTTCTGCTTGACCTTGCACAGACAATCAATATTTCAAAAAATCTGAACATCACGGTAAAGGTATCAAATCTTCTGGATGACAGATACCAGTACCATGATGGATTTTACGCGCCAGGCCGTTCATATTCCGTATTTTTACGATTGAAAAGCTGATTAGCAGTCAAAAACTTTTTGTGCGTATTTTACAGTTTCCATGGCATCTTTGCCGTAAGCATCGGCACCAATCATATCTGCATATTCCTGAGTAAGAACCGCCCCGCCAACGCAAACCTTGCAGTCAGGAGCTTTTTCCCGCAGCTGCCTGATAGTTTCTGCCATGGCAGGCACAGTTGTTGTCATAAGTGCGCTTAAACCAACCAGTTTGATGTCTTCTTTAAGAACGGCATCAACAATTGCTTCTGGAGCAACATCCTTTCCTAAATCAATTACGCGGAAACTGTAATTTTCAAGAAGAACCTTTACAATGTTTTTTCCAATATCGTGAATGTCGCCTTTTACAGTTGCAACAACAACAGTTCCCTTTGGCTCTTCTTTTTTTCCAGCTTTATCAAGTTCATCTTTTATGACGGTAAATGCACATTTTGCAGCTTCTGCACTCATCAAAAGCTGAGGAAGATATACTTTTTTCTCCTCAAAGCCTTTTCCAACAATATCAAGAGCTGGAATGATATACTCGTTTATTACAGTCATTGAATCTGTTTTCAAAAGCAATGCTCTCGCTTCTTTTTCAGAAGCGTCCTTCATTCCTTTTGTGATTGCATATTTCAAACCAGACTTTTCACTTTGAAAATTTAAAGCCGTTCCATTTGCACTCTGCGCCGCCTGTGCCGAAGCCCCAGCCGATTGTGCACTCACAACGGGCTTTCCAGAGGCTGCCGCAAGAACTGCATTTGCAGCCGCAGTTGCCATTGCCTGAGTAGAAGCGTTCTGTTCTTCTGCATATTTATCTGCCCAGCCAATGTAATTCACACATTGAGAATCATAACCAGAAAGTGTGCAGAAACAGGTCCATGCCTTCATCATTTCCTTTGAATTTGGATTCATGATTGCGGCGCTAAGTCCATTCTGCATGGCCATCGTAAAGAAAGCCGCAGTTATCTGTTCACGCAAAGGAAGCCCAAAAGAAACATTGGAAACGCCTAAAATCGTATTTCCGTGCTTTACTTCCTTTACATATTTTACAGTTTTAAGAGTTGCAATTGCCGCTTTATCATCAGAGCTTACTGCCATAGCAAGGGGGTCAATTATAATATTTTTTGCAGCAATGCCATATTCTGCCGCAGTTTTATAAAGCTTTTCTACGATTGCGATTCGTCCTTCTGCTGTTTCTGGAATTCCGCCTTCATCAAGTGTAAGAGCAACTACAACGCCGCCGTATTTTTTTACAAGAGGAAAAACAGACTGCATGATTTCCTGTTTTCCATTAACTGAATTTATCAGCGGTTTTCCATTATAAAGTCTGAGAGCGCTTTCCATTGCAACAGAATCAGACGTATCAATCTGAAGCGGAAGATCAGTTACTGACTGCAATTCCTTTACGACTTTCTTCATCATTGCCACTTCATCAATTTCCGGGAGACCTACATTTACGTCAAGGACGTGGACACCTTTCTCATCCTGAGTAATGCCTTCGTTCAGAATGTATGGAATGTCGTTCTGGCGCAGCGCTTCCTTGAATTTTTTCTTTCCAGTTGGGTTAATGCGCTCACCAATAAGAACTGGAGCCTGACCAAAAGTTACATATTTTGTGCAGGAAGAAATAACAGAAATTCCTTTGTCTTTCGGATATTCTGCATTGATTTCGCCGGATTTTTCCATTTTGCGAACTATTTCAGAAAGAAGACGGATATGTTCTGGTGTGGTACCACAGCAACCGCCAAGAACAAGGGCGCCCTGCTTTGCAAAACCTGCAGCAATTTCCGAAAAAACATCAGGAGTAACATCATACACTGTTCGTCCGTTTTCACTGCGTGGTAAACCTGCATTTGGATTTACAATTACAGGAAGACTTGAACATTCCAGAAGCTTTTTTACAATTGGTTTCATCTGTTCAGGGCCAAGACTGCAGTTCAAGCCCAGTGCTGTTACACCAAGACTTTCAAGAACACTGACCATAACTTCTGGACCTGAACCTGTAAGAGATTTTCCGCTCAAGTCGTAAACTGTTGTAGCAAAAATCGGAACTATGCGATTAGCTTCTTCCATCGCTTCTTTTGCGGCAAGAATAGCAGCTTTTGCCTCGTAAACATCGTTCATTGTTTCTATCAGAATCAGATCCACTGACTGCTGAAGGGCAATCTTAAAGGTCCTTTTAAAAAGAGCAACTGCATCTTCAAAGGAAAGATCTCCAAGAGGTTCAAGAAGCTTTCCGCAGGAACCAATGTCAAAGGCAATAAAATGAGGCTGACTGCTGTTTTCACAATCTGTTTCCGATTCAATCTTATTTCTAGCTTCTATGGCATTTTCAACAGCTGCCGTAATGATTTTTTCAAGGGAATAGCTTTGAATTCCTGAAAATTTTGTTTCAAAGGCGCCAAAAGTATTTGTTGAAACTATATTTGTTCCGCTTTTAAAATAACTGTAATGCAGATTTACAATATTTTCCCGATGCTCAATATTCCAGTTTTCAGGCAATTCGCCAGGCTGCAATCCCTGCGCCTGCAGAACGGAGCCTGTGCCACCGTCGCAAAAAAGAATCTGTTTTCCTAAATATTGTGAAATGTCCTGCATATATTCCTCATTCCGTTAGTTTGAAATTCAAGTTATGTCTGTAAAGTTATCATAGAATTGATTGTGTAAAAAATTATGTAATTATGAAAATACGAGAAGGAGGAAAGAGACTGACAAAAACATTCGCAAGTCGGAAATGATAGTTTCCTTGCCAACTTGCGAATGTAGCTGTAAATCGCTGTGAAACAGCGACCTTAAAGGGGGGCTGGGGTCTCCCCAGAGCTAGCGGTTTTGGCAGTCTCTTTCTGACTGGTAGTATTTTCATAATGCAAATAAAATTAATGTAAAATCAATTTTACGACAAATTTATATTTTTATAACAGCCCACAAATGCGGTAACGGATTTTTCCGGTGCCATCATCAGTGAATCTGTTAATGTAAGACCGATTTTTTTACAGTCCAGAAGATGGAAAAACATCTTCTGATTTTCCAGTGGAACATCTCCATACCCTGGACTGAATCTGTTTTTTATTTTCAAGCCGTCTTCTGCCGCTTCTTTTTCAATCTGACTGCAAAGAGCATCGCAATATTTTTCTATGAACATTGCTCCTGTCGCCTGCATTATCACGGCTTTTACAGGCGCGATTTTCTGCATTTTGCGAATCTGTAAATCAGCCTGAGGGCCGATTGTTGCCGCAAAAAGACAGATTGCCGAACACTCAGAAAGAAATCTTGAAAGCTGACAGCTTTTAAGCTGATTGCCGTTAAAAATCAGATTTTCATTCTCTATTTTAAGAGGATAAAAAACATAAACTCCCTGAGGGCAGAGAATTTTCTGAAATTCCGGCACAATCTGATAAACCATTTTTCTGACTTCATCATCAAGTTCTGTTCTATCCTTCAAACCGTAACCCATATAACGAAAAATTTCATTGTAATCAGGTTCCAGCAGAGAAGAATCAATTCTATTCACAAAAACAGAAGAATAAGTCATTTATTTTAAAATGCAGGAAAGATTTTCAAGAATTTTTTGAGCTACTTCCGGCTTGTTCATTGAATAGATATGAACGTGACTGATTCCGTTTGCAAAAAGGTCAATAACCTGATCTGTTGCGTAGGCGATTCCAGCCTGAGTCATTGCATTGTTGTCATCGCCAAATTTGTCTGCAATAGACTTAAAACGTGGAGGAAGACAGCAGCCAGAAAGCTTTGTAATTCTTGGAATCTGTTTGCCGCTTGTTACCGGCATGATTCCTGGAACAACAGGAATATCAATTCCGTGAACTCTAAGTTTATAAAGATAATTAAAAAGAATGTTATTATCAAAGAACATCTGGGTTGTAAGGAATTCACAACCAGCGTCAATTTTCTTTTTCATATTTTCAATATCGTCATTCTGATTTGGGGAATCTGGGTGACCTTCCGGATAACATGCGCCGCCAATACAAAATCCGCCAAAATTCTTGATTTCTTCTGCAAGATCACTGGCAAATTTATAATCAAGATGCTCTGTAGACAACCCCTGAGGAATATCGCCCCTCAATGCAAGGATATTTTCAATTCCGGCAGCCTTTAATTTTGTAAGCTGATTATGGACAGTTTCTTTGCTGGAAGAAATACATGAAAGATGAGCAAGAGAAACAACGTTTTTGTTTTTCTGAATATTTTCTGCAATAGAAACAGTATATTCGCTTGTTCCGCCGCCAGCTCCATACGTAACGCTCATGAACGAAGGCTTTAAATCTGCTATTTTATCAATTGCACCAGCAACAGACTCATAAGCAGCATCTGTTTTTGGCGGAAATACTTCAAAAGAAAGAGTCAATTTATCACTTTTTATAATATCACTGATTTTCATAATTACTCCAAACTCGACATACTGCAAATTTTATTTATATAATACTGGAAGTATACAATGAAAACGCTTTTTAATAAACCTACTAAATTGGTATATTTTTATTTTCTTCTATTATTAAACGCTTCTATGTGGGGAAAAGAATACCCCAAACGTATTATTTCATTAGGAGCCGCCGCCACAGAAATTCTTTTTGAAATTGGCGCAGAAAATCAGATTGTGGCCGTTTCCAGCGACAGCAATTTTCCGCTTATGGCTCAGAAGCTGCCAAAGGCAGCAGGATTCGGAGACTCCAGCATCAGCTTGGAAAAGATTCTTTCATTTGAACCAGATTTTGTGATTCTTTACGCAGGAATGCATGACTTTCTTATTCCAATGCTGAACCGCTATAAAATTCAGTTTTACGTTTCCAATGTAAATTCTGTATATAATATAATAGAAGAAATCAACAAAATCGCAGAAATTACAGGTCACCAGCAGAAAGGAAAAGAACTGACTTTTGAATATGCAGAAAAGCTTGATTCTCTGAAAAAAGCAAACGCAACTTTACAGCGCAAAAGAATCTACTGGGAAGTATGGAACAATCCTTACATGACCGCAGGAAAAGGCTCCTTCATAAACGACGTTATAGAAATTTCTGGTGGAACAAATATTTTTAATCAGATAAATCAAGCTTACCCGATTGTAAGCGAAGAAAGAATAATCTCTGAAAATCCTGATTTTATCCTTATTGCCAATGACAGCGGTTCAACTCCGAAAACCGTTAAAAACAGAAACGGCTGGTCACAAATTAACGCTGTGCAAAATGACTGTATAATCGTCATTGATTCCGACATATTCAACCGGCCGGGACCAAGAATTTTCAGCGCAATACAGGAACTGAGCGGCATAATCCATGAATAAGAAAAATTCTTCCTCAATAATTTTATTTTCTCTGCTTGCAGTTTGCCTTGTTTTTCTGACAGTCGCAGCACTTTTTCTGGGTGCAGAAAAAATAAATCCTGCTTCTGCGGTAAAAGGTCAGCTAAAATCTTACGAAAAAATCATATTGATGGATATAAGACTTCCTAGAATTCTTCTGACTTTAATCTGCGGTATACTTCTTGGTGGAGCGGGTGCCGTTTTTCAGGGATTTTTCAGAAATCCGCTGGCAGACGCGGGAATCATGGGAATTTCTTCTGGAGCAAGTCTAGGTGCCGTAATATCAGGTTTTCTTCCTGTTCCGACAGCCTTTACGTTTGCATATTTCTGTCCAGTTTCTGTATTTGCCTTTGCGGGAAGCATTGCAGCAGGAATTCTTGTATTGTTTTTTTCTGTAATCGTAAAGCACCGTTCAAGCGTTACACTTCTTCTGGCGGGAACTGCAACAGGAACATTTCTTTCGTCAGTTACATCATTTCTTCTGATTTTAAGCAGAAACGATTTAAGAGCTTTGATTACCTGGACAATGGGAAGCTTTAATTCAAAAGGCTGGACAGAACTTAAAATGCTTGTGATTCCGGCTTTTGTGGCAACGGCAATGCTAATTCTGTGCGCAAAAAGCCTGAACCTGCTGGGAAGCGGCGAAAAAACTGCCCTTTCCCTAGGGTTAGATCCTTTTTCAACAAAAATTCTTGTTCTTCTGGCAGGAAGCCTTGCAAGTGCCTGTGCTGTTTGTGGTGGCGGAATAATTTCTTTTGCAGGATTGATTGCACCGCACATAATGAGAAGACTTTTCGGCTCTGACCATTACAGACTGATTCCGTTGAGCATGCTTGGCGGTGCAATACTTCTTCTGGTTTCCGACACGCTGGCAAGAACGCTTGTATCTCCGTCTGAAATTCCAGTTGGAATAATAACTTCCTTAATTGGAGTTCCGTTCTTTATTCTGGTTTTAAAAAAGGAATAGAAATGTTCAAAGTGATAAATTTATGTGCTGAATGGCAAAAATCCCAGGATAAGCAAGTTTTTTCAAACATCTCATTTACTTTAAAAGAAAACTCCATTACGGCATTGTGCGGAATCAACGGAATCGGGAAATCTACGCTGCTTTCCCTGATGGTGGGAATAAAACCAGAAGGTTTGCGCGTTTCCGGAAAAATCCTTTTGGACAATAAAAACATTCTTTTGCAAAAGCCTAAAGAAAATGCCAGGATGATTTCCTATCTTATTCAGAATGAAAAATGCATTTGGGACATTTCAGTTAGAAAGCTGGTGGAAACAGGGCGATACGTTCATCAGAAATGGTACGAAACAGTTACCAGTGAAGACGAAAAAATAATTGACGACGCAATCTATGCCATGAACCTGCAGAATATACAGGATAAGAATGTAAACTCTGTTTCTGGCGGCGAATTTCAGCGGGCAAGAATCGCAAGAGCTCTGGCGCAGCAAACGCCTTACATTTTTCTGGACGAACCGCTGGCAAGTCTGGACCTTCGTTATCAGAAGGATTTGATTTCAATTCTAAATAATTTGTGCAAAAATGGTAAAACAGTATTTCTTTCCATACACGACATAAATCTTGCAGCTGCCTGCGCACAACAAATTTTAATGATGAAAAGCAATGGTTCTGGAATTCTGGAAGGAACTCCAGAAGAGCTTATTACAGACAGGAATCTTGCAGAAGTATTTGATTGCCCTCTTGAAATTTACAGACATCCATTAACCGGTAAACTGCAGGTATGGTGAATTCCAGACTGACAATATCTTCAAGCTTTTCAATTGAAAAAAAAATAATTTTTCATTCAGATTTTTTCTGAAACACTGCATTTTTTTTCATTTCTTCACTTTATATACATAGACGGAATTGTAATTTATTCAAAAGGGAAAAAAATGGCAAACAAAGTAGAAATTGACTTGACACCCTATTTTATAGGGTGTAATATAATTAAAGAACCAGCAACAAAAGTATTTGTAGAAACAAAAGAATTTCAAAAAAACTGGAAGCAGCTTGGATTTAATGAGGATGACCTGAGACTGCTGGAATACGAACTTATTCAGAATCCAAAAATCGGCGCAGTAATCAAAGGTACCGGAAAGCTGCGTAAGATGCGTTTTTCCTTTGAAAACAGAGGAAAAAGTTCCAGCGTACGAATATGTTATGTAGATTACGAAACCTATTCGCAGATTTACCTTATAACAGTGTACGCAAAAAATGAAAAGGACACTCTCTCAAAAGAAGAGTGCACGGCAATTAAAAAATTGATTTCAATGATAGAAATCAACCTGAAAAATAAAAAGGAGGCTTACCATGGATGTATTTAAAAGTATAACCGCCGGATTAACAGAGGCATTAGAAGATTCCCAGTCTACTGCGCCAAAATTAAAACGAAGAATAATCACCGTAGTACCTTTAAAAGAATATGAACCTGCAGAAATCAAAAGCATACGTAATTCCACAGGATATTCGCAAAAACAATTTGCAGATTACATGGGAGTTTCTGTAAAAACAATAGAAGCCTGGGAGTGTGGAACAAACCATCCAAACGGAACTGCGCTCAGGCTGCTTTCAATGATGGAAAACAACAAAAACTTTGTAAATGAATATCCATTTGTAATTATGCGGGACAACTAATTTTTCTGCACAAAAAACCTGCGCCGGCATGGAAGGGGCGCGAAGCGAGTGTTTTGTACGCGTACAAAACACCGAGGCGGTGGAGCCGAGCCCTGGAACGCCGGTTTGCAAAAGAGATTTGCGCCCAGATAGTTTTGGTGAGTTTCAATTGGTTTATTGTTAAATTGTTAGGAAATCAATATAATTCTATTGTTCATGTGGTTTAAATTCCTGGAAATCGGAGTTTCGGCCACTTTAATAATTTGATACGAGGAATTCTATGTCTTTAGACTGTGGTATTGTTGGATTGCCAAACGTTGGTAAATCTACTATTTTTTCTGCTTTAACTGCAGCTCCTGCAGAAGCTGCAAACTTTCCGTTCTGTACAATTGATCCTAACGTAGGTATTGTTGATTTGCCAGATGAACGCTTGGATTTTCTGGCTTCTATTCATAATCCAAAAAAGAAGACTCCTGCCAGCGTAAAATTTGTTGATATTGCTGGTTTGATTAAGGGAGCTTCTCAGGGTGAAGGTTTGGGAAACCAGTTCCTTGCAAACATCCGCGAAACAGCTTGTATCGCTCACGTTGTACGATGTTTTGATAATCCAGACATCATGCACGTTCGCGAAGATTCAAAAGTTGAAGCTCCTGTTGATCCAGAAAGCGACATTCTTACAATCAATTTTGAACTTGCTCAGGCTGATTTGCAGACAATTGCAAAACGTCAGGAAAAAAATGTAAAACAGGTTCGTGCATTGGGAAAAGAAGCTGAAAAACAGCTGGCTCCATTCAATTCTGCTGTAGAAAAAATCCTGCCTTTACTTCAGGAAGGAAAATGTGCACGCCTTGCAGACCTTACAGATGATGAAAGGCTTGCAATCAAAGATATGTTCCTTTTAACAATGAAACCAACTTTGTACGTTGCAAACATTGATGAAGATTCAATCGCAAACGGAACAAACAAATATGTTGAAACTTTGAAAAAAATTGCAGAGAGCGAAAACAGCGAAGTCGTTGTAATCTGCGGTAAATTTGAAGCTGACCTTGCAGAAATCACAGACCCTGCTGACCGAAAAGATTTTATGGATTCTGTAGGGCTTACAGAATCTGGTCTTGCTGTTCTTGCAAAAAAAGCTTACCACCTTATGGGACTTGCAACATTCTTTACAGGCGGAACTGACGAATGCCGCGCATGGACAATTCATGCAGGGGACACTGCTCCTAAAGCAGCCGGTGTAATCCACACTGACTTTGAAAAAGGCTTTATCCGCGCAGAAGCATATTCTATTGAAGACCTTCGCCAGTACGGTTCTGAGCAGAAAATCAAGGAAGCTGGAAAATACCGACAGGAAGGTAAAGACTACATTGTAAAAGACGGTGATGTTCTGTTCTTTAAATTCAATGTTTAATATCTTCGATAAGTGTAAATAATTTAACTTTTTTTGAATTACATTGCATTTTTCTGCATAAAAACTCTAATAAATATATAGAGGTTTTTATGCAGATTTTTTTTAACTCTATTTTAAGATTTGTTTTTCTTTTTTTTGCAGGTTGTTTTGTTTCGCCCTTAATCGCAGAGAATGTTTCGGTTGTGAACTGGAACCTGCAGACTTTTTTTGACGGCAATACAGATGGCTGTGAATATTCCCAGTTTAAAAAAAATGACAATTGGAATTCCACCGCTTACACTGTCCGCTTAACCAGATTGTGCGATGCCATTCAGGATATGAATGCAGATATTTTTGTGTTTGAAGAAATTGAAAACGAGGGCGTATTGTACGATATTTCAAATCAGCTTGCGGGAAATATCTGGGGAACAAAAAAGAATCTTTGCCATGGATGTTTCAAAAAAAATGAAGGAGATGCCATAGGCTGCGGAGTGCTTTCCAGATTTCCAATAGAAAAGGTAACAGTTCACAATCTGTACGTGCAGACTGAAAACTTAAAGCAGCCTGCAATGCGACCTATAATGGAAGTTACATTGAATCTAAATAATTCATCAAAACTGGTTCTGCTGATTAATCACTGGAAATCTAAATCCAGCGGCGCGGAGGAAAGCGAAGTCTGGCGCAACTGGCAGGAAACTGTTCTTTGCCAGCGTTTTTTAAACAATAAGGGAAGAAATACTTTAGCCTGCGGAGATTTCAACAGAGATATTTATGAATTTGAAATTTCTGAAATTTGTGATTTTAATGAAGAGAAAAAAACTAATTTAAATCTGCGAAATTCTTTTACTAAGGAAAGTTTTTCAGTTTTTTCTCCATGGATAAAAGAGACTGGTTCTATGGTTACGCCTGGTTCCTATTATTACAAAAACAACTGGGAACGAATTGATCATTTTTTTGCTTCACCGGAAATACAGATATCATATTTTTCACCTGTAACAGATGGCCCGTGGAGCGATGGCGAACTTTACATTCCTGTTAGATACAAAATCTATAATGGTTCAGGTTATTCAGATCACCTGCCTATCATCTGCAAGATTAGTTTCTAGTACGTTTATCCAGTATGAACAGATATTCGCTGACGTGAACATCTCTGTTTTTCAGATTGCGGCTGCCACGGAAAGCATTGTATTCTGATTCAAGAACAGAAACCTTTCCGTATCGGCCTAAAAGCTGTTCCATTTCTTCACGGGAAATAAACCCTTCGTTATTGAACGAAATCACAAGGAATTTCGCCCTGATGTTTTTTACAAGATGTTCAAAAGTTTCTGATGCAATTCGTTTTTTATTGTAGGCACTGCGGTTCCAGCCCTTTGGAATGCCACTTACACGACTGATTTTTTCACAATCCGGGCGCTGATAGTCTGCAATAAGATTCAGCATAAAATAATTGGAACCGTACGGATGCTGATTGTACGGCGGGTCCATATAAACTAAATCAAACTGTCCGTCTGAAAGCCCTTCATAAAGTTCTGAAGAAATAGAAAGCTCATTGGCTTCACGCTGAAAAATCCGCACCCTGCAGTCAAATTCGCTAAGCACAGGAAAAGGAAGTTTAATATTGCTGCAGATGCGGGAAAGCGCATTTTTTCCGTTTCCGCCGAACTGCCCTATTCCTGTCTTTGAATTTTTATAGAACCCTTTGAAAATTCCTGCCGTATTTGCATGAACAGAAGCCTGCGAAAGAAGCGGCGCTATAAAAAACTGCTGTAAATTTTCCGGCACGATTTCTGCAATGGATTGCCTCATTATATCAATGTACCGGGCATTGTAATTTGTGTAAAAGCAGCGCTCCCCAGGCTGAACATTTTCCGTTTCTTTTGGAGCGTACAGTTCTGTTACAAATCCAGGCACCTCAGGATTCTGCATCCGTCGTTCTGTTTCTTCCGTTATTCTGGAATAATATTCCTTAAGTTGATTTATATCAATTTCGCTGGCATTAGCAAGGTAACACTGATTTATGATTTTTGCATACCGTTCCAGATCGTTTACGGCAAGAAAATCAGAATGAGCTTTTAAAAGACGGGAAACAATTCCGCTGCCAGAAAAAACATCCAATGTGCAAAGCTTTTCCTTATTCAGTTCTTTTTTTACAAAAGCAATAGCTTCACCAATAAATTCCAGCAGAGAACGCTTATTTCCAATGTATGTAATCAACTGTTCAGTAAGATACTGAGGTTTTTCTGTCATTTTCAGAATCACTCTCAGCTTTTACACTTCTTTGAAGCCGGCATTAATTCCGTTCATGGCATCAAAGAAACCTGGGAAGCTTACTGCACAACATTCAGCATCGTTTATAACAACACTTTCGCCATCTTTAAGACCTAATCCAAGACATGCAAAACTCATGGCAATACGATGATCACCGTAGCTTTCAATTTCACCGCCATGCAGTTTAAATGCAGGATTTCCAGAACCATCTGCAAGTACCGGCGAATGACCATGGATAATCATAAAATCTTCGCCTTCTTCAACTTCTGCACCAAGCTTTGTAAGGAATTCTGTCATAACCTTGATGCGGTCAGTTTCCTTGCGGCGGCATACGGCTGCATCTTCTATTACAGTTGTACCTTCTGCAAAAGCTGCTGCAACTGCAACTGCGCAGATTGCATCAGGATAACCTGAAATAACAACATTAAGCTCGCCGTTTTCACAACTTTCTGTAGAAAGACGGCCAGTACCATTCTTTGCGTTTTTACCGCCGCGAACAGTAATAGTTTCCGCTTCTTTATCCCATTCAATATCGGCACCAAGTTTTTTAAGAACATTAACTATTTCTTCATCGCCCTGAGTTCCACTGCCGTCAATTCCGTCAATTGTGATTTCACTGTCAGAAAGAAGGGCGGCAATTAATGGGAACGCAACCCCTTCCCAGTCACTTGGAACCGTTCGGTCAAAAGCTTTTATCTGAACAGGTCCGTGAACCTTTATGTGCTTGAAATCTTCGGAAATTTCAACTTTTGCGCCTACACTTTCAAGCCATTTCTGAGTCATTGTTAAATATGGTGTTTCCTTTGGATTTGTAAGTTCAATATTAAGAGTTCCGTTCAGACGGAGTGCTGCCATCATCATTCCGCTTATGTACTGACTTGAAACTTCACCTGCTGTAGTTACTGTTCCCGGCTGGATAGGCCCTTTTATCAAAAGCGGACACACAGTTTTTCCTGGCTGACTTACATGACATTCTGCTCCCAGCTGATTAAGTGCGTCCACAACATGATGAACCGGACGACGGCGAATAAGTTCGTCTCCTGTAAAAATTGACCAGCCTTCAAAAGTTGCCGCAATAGAAGAAAGAAAATACAAAAGCGAACCGCTGTCGCCAACATCTACAACATTTTCTGGAAGATGAATATTTTTACCAGCGCCCTGAACTGTCCAGCAGCCGCCGATTTTTTTGTCTGTGCCGCCTAAATCAACCTTTGCACCCATCAAAGGAATTGCCTTGCTTGTATTCAGACAGTCTTCACTTGGAAGCGGATTTCGAACATAAGAAGTGCCTTCCGCAAGAGCTGCCAGCAAAAGTGCACGAATTGTATGTGATTTTGACCCCGGAACCTGAAGGTGTCCGGAAAGATTAGATTTCTGAGCTCTGATTTTCATACTCTCATTATACTGAAAATGCAACACTTTATCCACAGAGTTATGAGTGAAGGGCTCAGGAACCACCCTTCGACAGGCTCAGGAACCACCCTTCGACAGGCTCAGGAACCACCCTTCGACAGGCTCAGGAACCACTCGTCGAAATGACTGCTACACTAAATGTGGTGGTTTCGATAAACTCAACCACCGTAATGCAAACTTATTGGACAGCCCCTTCTTCCCTGAGTGAAGCGAGCCGGCGCAGCTTCTTGATTAATCGTAGAATTAGACTCATGACAATGAGGCTAATTCTTCCCACTTCAAGTATTTAGCCTCCAACACCCCATTCACTTCTGAATATTCCCGATTTACTGCCTCAAAATCAATTTTTTCACCAGACGACATCTGAGCTTCTAATGCAGCTTTCTTATCTTCCAGAATCATAATTTCTTCTTCAATAGACTCAAATTCCTTCTGTTCCTTAAAAGTCCGCTTTCTCTTAGGCGCATCCCCTCTCAAAGTCTCGCCGCCAGACTGCTGTTTTTCCGCAGCAACGCTCTTTTCCTGACGGGAACTCAGCATTTCTTCCCTGCGTTTTTCATCGCGGTATTCAATATATTCCGAACATTTACCAACAAAGCCGCTTACATTTCCATCTTCTTCTAGAATAAAAAGAGTATCAGCCACCTTGTCCATAAAATAGCGGTCATGGCTTACAATCAAAAGGCAGCCCTGATACTGCATCAAAAACTGCTCCAGAACATTCATCGTAAAAATGTCAAAGTCATTAGTAGGCTCATCAAGAATCAAAAAATTCGGGTTAGTCATCAAAAGTCGTATAAGGAAAAGCCTTTTCCGTTCACCACCACTCAGTGAAGACAATGGCGACATCAGAATTTTTCCCTCAAAACCAAATTCATTCAGGAACTGCCCTGCACTCAAAGTCTTTCCGTCATTTTTCTTAACATATTCAGCCGCTTCCTTGATATATTCAAGAACAGGCATATTCAAATCCTTGAACACAGGATTCTGGTTGTAATAGCCAAAAAAAGTATTTTCGCCAACAACAACCTTTCCAGTATCAGGCTCAAGATTTCCAGTAACAATATTTAGAAAAGTAGATTTTCCAGAGCCGTTGTCACCAAAAATTCCGATTTTCTGCCCCTTGGTAAAGGTGTATGAAAAATCAGAAATTACAGGAACAAAATCCCCTGCATCAGCACCAACGTACCCTTTAGGATAGGACTTAGAAATAGAATGAAGTTCCAGAACCTTTCCGCCAAGCCGTCGCCCCGCAACTTCAAAGCTGAACCCCTTGTCTTCCTTGAATTTTTCCCGATTAATAAGCTGCATATCCCGCTGAATGCGCGCCTTTATCTTAGTTCCTCTTGCACAGGGTCCACGCATAAGCCAGTCCCGCTCAAAACGCAGCACGCTTTCAATCCGTCTGTCAGTATTCTGGGCAATTTCCGCTTCAACTTCCTTTTTTTCCAGATAAGTAGAATAATTTCCCTGGTAAAGCTTTATCTTATGACGGTCAATCTCAAACATATTGTTGCAGACAGCATCAAGAAAATAGCGGTCATGAGTAACCATCAGCAAAGTTCTGTCTGTATCGTGCAGATAATTCTGAAGCCATGTAATCGTAGAAATATCAAGATGGTTGGTCGGTTCATCCAAAAGAAGAAGCTTTGTATCCTCCACAAGAACCTGAGCCAGCGCAACCTTTTTTACCATTCCGCCGCTTAAAGTTCCCATCTTTCTAGTCATATCCGTAATGCCAAGAGTCGAAAGGATAGAACTAACCTGAGCCTCGTAATTCCACAAATCCTGTTTTTCCATCAAATCGCTCAGCTCATCGTACCGCTTCTGAATACTGCCAGTGCCGCCATCACTTCCAAGCTTTTCGCACAAATCCATATATTCCTGAATAATCTTCAATTTTGGCGAACCGCTCTTAAAAATGTGGTCGCGGATAGTATCCTCCCCATTAAAAACCGGATTCTGCGGCAAAAACGAAACGCCCGCCTCTTTATTGATGACAATAGTTCCTTCATCTGGTTCCAGCACTCCGGCAATCGTGTTCAGCAAAGTAGATTTTCCGGTGCCGTTACGCCCAATCAGCGCCGCCTTATCGCCGTCATCCAGGCCAAAAGTCACACCAGTAAAAAGCGGCTCTTCCCGCCCAATTTTCGCCACATTACTAATCGAAAGAATATTCATATAGAAGATTATAGCAGATTTTTTTATACGGGCGCAAATACCATCCGCAAGTCGCCTTCCGTGGCTTGCTTACGCGCGGCGTCCTCGCTACGCTGCGGTCGCTGGCCTTACGGCCACCACTCCACGCTCAGCGCAGTCTCCTCCACCCGTAACCATAATTCCCGCAACCACCAGCACCATCCCGCTGCCGCAAAGATAACAGATTTAGAGGCAAAAATGGAAAGCGGAAGCGTACCAGTCGAGACAAGAATCAATGCAATTGCTGATTAAGAAGTGAAGAAACTGAGCAAAAAGGTCATAGCACGAAAATACGGAGTCAGCGATTCGACCGTAAGAATACAACAGGATGAGGAAAAACAGGGAAGAAGTCCATGAAAAACTTCTTAAACGTAATTTACAACAACGAAAGACCAAAGCAGTCTTTAGGCGGATTATCATCGGTGCAGTTTCGGGAACAGAATCTGAAAGGGACATATCTGATGGTCATAAAAGATTGACAGAAAACACCTTTTTGGATACTTATCGCCGAAGTATAAGTATATTTTTCAACTATAACTGAAACAAATCATCCATTGTTACTTCAGATTGTATCATTCCGCTATATTTGTTTTGTTTTAGTCCATAAGTTGTTATGAAGGTATACTGCAAAGCTTTTTTTGTTTTTGTGACTTTCTTAAAAAGACTTGCCCGGTTTCTAAGAGTTTCTTCATAGGCATCAGTTATAGCATATTCGTCAGAAGAGTATTTTATTTCACAAATATTTATTACTTCGTCATTACGGTCTATTAGCATGTCTATTTGTCCACCAGACCATTTTGCTCCATCTTTATCGACAAAACCTTTGCAACTCCAGGAATAAATACTGCTTAGTACACCCAAAATACTTAATTTTGATTTTATCTGTTTTATATGATGGAAGCACACCTGTTCAAAAGAATATCCAGCCCATGAGTTCTTATCGCCAGTAAATGCAAAGTTTGACCAGAAATTTTCGTCCTGACTGCTTCCATTCTGAACGAAGTTCAAGTAAAAGAGTGTAAATAAATCCGTAAGCTGAAACAGGCTGTCCCGCTTTTCTTTTCCAATAGCATTATATTCACGGATAAAATCGCATTGAGTTAAATTGGAAAGAATTTCTGTAAGAGTTCCGCCTTCTTTTATATGTGTTGCTTCTTTAATCTCTTCTCTAGATAATCCTTTCTTTTTTTCTGAAAGCGCTTCTACAACTTTTCTATAATTCTTTGAATCCTTAAATAAGGAACAGAAGAGAAATTCATATTCTGTTTTAAGATTTGCATTTTCCTTAAAGAACAGATTATCAATATTCTTTGTTAGAGGAAGGTCTTTTCTAAGCATATCCAGATAATAAGGGATGCCACCAAGAATCATATAAAGTTCAAGAATCTGATGCGGTTCATTTCAATCTGTTTAACCTTCTTCAAAAATTCTTCGGTTTCGCCAAGATTAAATGGAGCAAGATAGATAGAACAGCTTGTTCTGCAAAATATTGAAAAAAGCAAGGATTTCTCAGCGATAAGTCACTTTTTTTGACAGTTATCGCTGAGGAATAAAGGGGATTTTTACACCTTACTGTTTTTGTTATTTTTTATTATGCAACCTGTTCTCTAGTTAGATGCAATAAAATACGTACTTTTTCTTTTAAATCGTGATTTTCTATACGTCTTACAGATTCTATGTTTTCTTCACTAGGTTTTGCATTGTTTTTTGCTAATAAATCTAAAATATATAAAGATTCATCAATATTTTTAGTTTTAATATTATTTTCAAAAGCTGTAGAACAATCCCAAAAAGATATTGAACTTAATACACTATCAAGAGGTGTCGAGTATTGTAATTCATCAATACAATCTAGCATAATAATTGATTGATAATTTACATTTGCACCCTTTTTTATAAGGTATTTACACAAAAATCGTTTTTCCTTAAATAATAAATCATTTTCTGGTTGAATATAACATGCCAAGATAAGCGGTGAATCAAGTTTTTGTTCATTATTAATTATTGGAACATAATTTACATCAGCATTCCATTCTTCAATTAAATAATAAGCAAGCTTTACAAGGCCATGGTATATTGCTTTCATTAATGGTGTTTTATTCATAGATAAAGTCTCACTTACATCAAAATGCTTTTCCAACAGAAATTTGATTATTCCCAAATATTTATTATGAATATCATCTTCAGAAGTGTATACATCACCATGACTTGAAAAATCATAGTCATGATTTTTTCGATAATCATTAAGGTCACTGGAATATTTATAAATTACTCTCGACAACAAATCATCATTTTCATCATATAAATTAAAATTTCCATAATCCCAAAGAAATTCTAACATTTTAACATTATGAACATCACTGACAAATATAGAATAGTCGTCTTCCTCTCCAGAATCTATCAATTCTTTGGCTTTTTCTATATCCCCAAACTCTATTGCAGTCCACATACCCATATAATTTCTATCGCCATCATAAGGAACTATTGTATCATAGCTTCCAAAATCAGAAGTTATAATAACATCAGTTTCATTTTCATCCATTGCCGGGGTAACCTCAGAAATATTTCCAATTTTGGTTCCACACTCTGGGCAAAACTTTGGAGAACCATTTAGTTTTGTTCCACATTCTGGGCAGAATTTTGGTGCTTCAATTAATTTAGATCCGCATTCCTCGCAGAATTTACTTGTGTCTTTATTTTCATGATTGCATTTTGGACAGATTTTCATTTTAGACCCCTGTTATTTATAATTTAAAAAGCTTTACTTTAATATTTTCTATATCAATATAATTCGAGCATTTTTCAAGAGTTTCATTAAACTCTCTTGCAAAATAATTATATTTTCTTTTTACACTGGCACTAACAGCATCTTTTAGTTCTATGTTTTTGTATATATCAATTAACCAATTTTTTATGTCAGATAAAACACGAATTAAATAAGCTTTATCATCATCAATATTTGTTCTAAATAAATGTCCATTACAATCTTTATAATTTGGATATATAGCTTTTGCAATAATATCAATATTTCTAAAAGGTCTAACAACATAAAAATCATCAAAATCGTTTTCTATATAATCCTTTACGAATTTTAATTTCTCAATAAAAAAACAGTCATCCTTAGATTCCAAATTTTTCATTAAAAAATCATAAACTTCATTTGTAATAAGAATACGAGGATAACAGGCAATATTTTCTTCTAATCGGTATGCTTCAATAAAAGCGGGCGAAACCATAATGTCATAATCTTTATCAAGATAGAATTTGCCTTGTACAACTGCCCCTCGAGACAAGAAACCTTTTTCTAAACATTTTATACTAAAGTTTTCCAATGCAAAAATTAAATTTATCAGAGCATATTGTGTATTTTTGTTTGTATAAACAATGAGCGTGTCTGACAGCATTTTATATGAAATTTTTTCTAACTGACTTTCATTTGAAAAAAAAGAATTTGAAATAATTTCAGTTATCAATTTTACTGCATTTTCATTATTGTTTACAAAATCTGAAAATCCTAAAATATCGATAATGCCTAAAAAGCATTCCATATATCCGTTTTTTGCATTACGTTCCATATTAATGCTTTTCTCCGCTGATTTTATAAATTTATCTATGTTCATAAAGACATCACCTTAAAAAATGTTTTGTGTTACTTCCCCCGAGAAAACTCGGGGATAAGACAATTATATGATTGCGTAAATTTCTTCCAGACAATCTTTTAATGTTGAAAGGTTATAATAAATACCATCTATAGTTACATCACCTTTCCACGCCGAATTGTTCTTATTTTCTATCCAATGCTGAAAATGTAAAGCTTTATCAAGAAACATATCTCCCATCTGGGTATATGGTACAGTTACTTTTGAAAAACCATAATCAAATGAAATACCATCAGTCAGGAAAACCAATCCATCTTTTCCGTTTTTAAAAATAGTTATATCTAACATTCCTAAAATTTCAGATGCACTTCTGTTATATACAATTTTGCTTCTGGCATTTTCAATTCTTGTTCTATATTCAGGTTTATCAAAAGTTCCTCCTGATTTTGTATACCAGGTGCAACCCTTACAAATTTTTGGAAGATATTCATCAAGTAAGGAAACTATTCTATCTTCTACAGATTCATCATCTTCATAAGAATCTTCATCGACATATTCTTCATAGTCATCAGATTCGGAGTCATCTTCACTGTATGAATAATCTTCATCTTCACTCTCATAAGTATCTTCAACTTCATCATCTGTTTCATATGAATTATCTTCATATTCAGTAGAATAATCCTCATCATTATTTTCACCTGAAAGAAGGCTAAAACCACATTCAGGACAGAACTTTGGTGTTCCTTCTAGTTTTATTCCACATTCAGGACAAAATTTTGGTGCTTCAACTAATTTTGTTCCACACTCTTCACAAAACTTTCCTGAGTCGGTATTCTCATGACCACAATTTTGACAAATTTTCATTTTTCATATTCTCCTAATTCTAAATAAATATATTTATAGTTTTGCCCCACATTGTGTACAAAACTTTATTTCTGATATAAATATTTTTCCACAATTTGAGCATTGCAGATTTTGGGTAGTGTATTTATGTGCTGAAGGCAAGACATTTCGCATGTTCTTTTTTATCTGTTCTTTGACTTGTGGAATCAAATGCTCAGATTCTTCTGTCAGTTCGCCGTTTTTTGAAAGAATCGGAGTGTCGAGTACGGCTTTTATTGTTCCTGCGAGTGCGAATGTTGCCGCTACAGTGTGCTTTTGACTTAATGAAAAACATTGGTAATTTCCCTTGTGCTCTTGTATGGCACTTGCCGTTTGAATCACGAGAGGAGTAAAGAGGGAATCAAGACGGACAAGCAAATTGTAAAACATATTGCTCCGTCTGCGGATTCCGTCACAGACAAGTCCGGCGTTGTTTAGTTCTTCTGCAGCTCGTTTTGCTTCTGCAAGGTTGGCGTATGCTTTGTCTTTTTGAGATTTTGCTTTTGCTAACATGACAATATTTCCTAAGCAAAAAGCTGCGCCGCCCGCAACAATACTTCCTAACCCACTAAAAGCCCCTAATGTCAATAATCCTCCCCCCATTACAGACAAACTGCCCCCGACTATCAGAGTGGATATTTTGTCTTTCATTTCTTTTAATTCGATAATTGAATTTTGATTTATTCTGAATCTTCCCAGTTCGTTCAAATCAACTGCATTTTGAAGTTCTACATTTTTCAGTTTTTCAACAGTGGTAATAAAATTTGCTATACTTGTTCCTAAGACAAATACTTTTTTGCTCCCCAAGGCAGAAAGAGCTTCCGAACAAGCACTCTCACGAAATTCAAAATTATGTTTTGCATCATTAAGAATTATATTTGCCTGCTCATTTGTGACTTTTGCTTCTAATTTGTCTGATTCCACTTTAGCTCCCACTACAGCTGGAATAATAAATAACAATGGTAATGGCATCTGTTTCCCCTTATCCTAACTGCACTAGTGTGGAAATCTGCTTATGTAATGATTTCTGCGTTAGTTCTAGTTCTGTATATATTTTGTTTCTTTTCCCACTTTGCTTTAATGAATCCAAGAATTCTTTTTCTTGCTGAACAGAAAGCAAGGCTTTTGCCGTGTCTTCCATTTCAAGCACATAGGATTTACCGAGATTCATATTTTTTGCGAATAGATGTACAAGACGTTGCTCCGCTTTAGAATATGAAGAATCAGAAAATCCTAAATTTATGAGTGTCCAAAGTATCGTTCGGTTGTGAACCGTGTTGCCTTTTTTTGTGTTATCCTGTGAATACTTTTCGAACTGATGGCGGATAATTGCCTCTCGGTCGTTGTCGCTGTAGGCACTTGCAATAATGCTCATCGTGTTTCTACCCACTTCCTTAATATCTGCATCATCATAGCCCTCGTGCTTCATTATCGAAGAAAACAAATTATGTTCCCGAACCGTCACTCTGCCTCCTAGTGCTAAAAATAAGTATATTAAACAAAAATCCTGTTTATTCACATTTTTCTCCCATAAAAAGTCAACGAACAAGTCGACTTTCTAAAATACTTAATTCATGGCAGTCAAAGCTTCTTCTGCAAGAGACATTGGTTTATATTTACCAATCATCTTTTGTACATCAAAATCTTTTTTGTCGCTGAGCATTGCCCAAACGATTTCTGCCATCTTTCTTGCAGCGGCTACAATTGATTTACCACTGCCTTTATTTGTTTTCATATATTCATAACGCTGCATCATTCTC
>JAFOCI010000017.1 GCA_017381365.1 Treponema sp. | reverse complement strand
TCTGAAATCTTTTATTGTCATTAGTGATTCTTTCAATGTCATTTTTTTCTCCCGAAAGAATTCTAATGCTTTTTTAGATTTTTAAATACTATACTTTGTTAAGTATTTATTTTAGAAGTCTTTAAAATGCGTTTGCCCTGGTTGCGAGTAGCTTTTGTGTTGACAACTCATTAAAAATGTCTTAATTTGTAATTAAGAGGTACGTTATGGCAACACTTCAATTGCGCGTGGACGATTCTTTAAAGGCAAAGGCGGATGCCCTTTTTTCATCGCTGGGGCTGGACACTTCAACGGCTGTCCGTATTTTTCTTGCTTCTTCAATAGAAAACAACGGACTTCCTTTTGCTGTAAGGCACAAGGCTGATCCGCTTTCATTGGAAACGGCGGTTTCTGACAGCCGAAATCGTACAAATCTGCACGGACCTTTTAAAACTGCACAAGAGGCTGTGGCTTCTATGCTGGAGGATTGATTTGTACGAGATTGTCTATACAAATCGAATGAAACGTGACGCAAAACTGATGAAGAAAAGAGGCAGAAATTTAGAAAAACTTGTTGAAGTTTTGAACCTTCTTGCTTCTGGAAATCCGCTGCCGCAAAAATACAAAGACCACCAGTTGACTGGAAATCTGAATGATTTTCGTGAGTGCCATATAGAACCTGACTGGCTTTTGATGTATCAGATTTTTGAAAACGAACTTATTCTTTCTGCCACAGCAACTGGTTCCCACTCTGACTTGTTTGGTAAATAACATACTGCCTTATACAATCTTTGTAATGTCATTCGTAATCGATTTTGTCCATAATAGACCTCATAAAATTAAGGCCTTTTTTCTGAATAAATTCGAATTTGTTATGCGCCAAATACTGTCATATGGCGGTATGTATTTCTTACGAATGACAGAAAGATTGAATTTATTTTTTTGGCGGATTGGTGAGTGCGGGAAAGCATTTAAAATTAGTAGTATATTATTTCATTTTATGTTAAAATGTTTTTATACTTTTATAGTGGAACAGAGTATGTGATCTTTATAGGTGGAATTTGTGAGTATAAGTTTCATTTTTCGTAGATTAAAGGAAAAAATCAAAGGCGGTATTATTGATAGAATACTCCGATTTTTCAGACCTGCAATTAGATATTGCAAACATGTTCTGGATTTATACCTTTATCTTAAAACATGTCCACACGAAAAAAATAAAATTTTATTGACAATGGTTCCTGGTCATGGAAACATTGGAGACCAGTTTATAAAATTAGCAGAATACAATTTTTTTCAAAAATATATAAAAGACAGAACTGTAGATGTTGTTTCAGGAGCTTTATTAACATCAAAAAATAGTTGGATTCTGCATTTTTTCAAAAAATATTATTCTTTGGTAATTATTCATGGCGGCGGATTTTTAGGAACTCTTTGGCCATATGAAGAGAAAAATTTTAGAAGCATAATAAAAGTTTTTCACAATAAAAGAATTATTATTTTTCCTCAGACTGTATTCTATGATGATGAGAATGAATTAAATATTGCTAGAAAAATCTACAGAAAATGTAAGAATATGTCTGTTTTTATCCGTGATGAATCAATTAATTTTACAAGAGAAAAGCTTTTAGCAGGACTTAATATTCCAGTCTTTAATGTGCCTGATATTGTGTTAAGTTTGAATTATTCTGAACACAGTACAGAACAAAACGGTTTATTATTTTGTTTGCGTCATGATAAAGAAAAAGTTTCAGATGACAAAGCTATTAATCGGATTCAATCATTATGCAAACAAAATGGCTATTCATTAAAACTCACTGATACAGTAGTAAATCATGATGTGGAAGAAGACAATGTAAAAAAAGAATGTGAAAATAAGATTGCTGAATTCCAGAAATCAAAATTAGTTATAACAGACAGATTGCATGGCATGATATTAAGTGTAATTGCAGGAATTCCATGTATTGCATTAAACAACATTAGCAAAAAAGTGCAGGGTGTTTGGAATTTATGGCTAAAAGATAGAATTAGCTATGTATACTTTGCAGAAAATGCAGATGTTATAGACGAAGTTCTTATTAATAAAATGATTTCTATGGGAGCTCAAAAATATAATCCAGAAATTTTCGATGAATACTGGGATATTATTGGAGAAAATGTAGGAACAGAACAGAACAGAACAATTATATATGTAAATTCTCTTTGTCAAGTACATTGAATATTATTTACTCACAAAACCGCAGAATTAAAATGCATAAACAAAAGGTATTTTATTCTGCGGTTTTTATTTTAAAATTTGGAGGTTCTAACAAATGGAGAAACTTATAACAGTTACATCTCCTCTTTTGCCAGATTTAAAGGAATTTGAAAAGTATCTTGAAGATATTTGGAATAGAAAATGGCTTACAAATAATGGTCATTATCATCAGGAACTTGAAAAAGCGTTGGCGGATTATCTTGGTGTAAAATACATTTCTCTTTTTACAAACGGAACTCTCCCATTAATTACAGCTTTACAGGCACTTCGAATTACAGGTGAAGTAATTACGACTCCATATAGTTTCGTTGCAACAACTCATTCTCTCTGGTGGAACGGAATAAAGCCTGTTTTTGTTGATATTGACGAAAAAACTGGAAACATTGATCCAGACAAAATCGAAGCTGCAATTACTCCTAGAACAACTGCGATTATGCCAGTTCATGTTTATGGCACACCCTGCGATACAAAGAGAATCAAGGAAATTGCAGACAAATATGGCTTGAAAGTAATTTATGATGCAGCCCACGCTTTTGGTGTGAAAGTGAACGGAAAATCAATTCTAGAAGAAGGCGATATTTCTACACTTAGTTTCCATGCAACAAAAGTTTACAACACTGTAGAAGGTGGCGCTTTAATCTGCCATGACGAAGCAACAAAAAAACGAATTGACTATCTTAAAAACTTTGGTTTTGCAGGAGAAACAGAAGTAATTGCTCCTGGAATAAATTCAAAAATGGATGAAATTCGAAGTGCTTATGGACTTTTGAATTTAAAACAAATTGATAAAGCAATAGAAAATCGCAAAAAAGTTGCAGAAAAATATAAAGAAGCCTTTAAGAATGTTGAAGGAATTCGTTATTTAGAAGACATCGAAGGTGTAAAACATAATTATTCATATTTTCCTATTTTTATTGATGAAGAAAAGTATGGAATGAGTCGCGATGCACTTTATGCAAAATTAAAAGAAAATAACATTTTAGGAAGAAGATATTTTTATCCTTTAATTAGTGAATTTACAACATACAAAGGATTGGTATCTTCTACTAAAGAAAATCTTCCTGTAGCACATAAATTAGCAGACAGTGTAATTTGTTTACCAATGTACGCAGATTTAACAGATGAAGATGTGGAAAGAATTATTGGGGTTGTGAGAAAATGAGTTCTTTTTATTCTGTAGATGAACTTAACACACTAGGTTTGAAATCTTTTGGCGAAAATGTCTTAATAAGTAGAAAATGTTCAGTTTATTCTCCTGAAAAAATTTCAATTGGTAATAATGTAAGGATTGATGATTTTTGTATTTTAAGTGGTAACATTTCGTTAGGGTCCAATATTCATATATCTGCTTATTCTGCTTTGTATGGAGCAATGGGTATTATAATGGAAGATTACACAGGGATCTCTCCAAGGACTTCTATTTTTTCAGCGATGGATGACTTTTCTGGTGAATATTTGATTGGTCCAATTCATCCGCATGAGTTTACAAATGTACAAGGTGGAACTGTTATTTTAAGAAAATTTTCACAATTGGGAGCAGGAACAATAGTTTTTCCAAGTGTCGAGATTTGTGAAGGAGCAGTTACAGGTGCTATGACTCTAGTAAATAAAAGTTTATCACCTTGGACTGTAAATGTTGGTATTCCTGTTTATAAATTAAAAAATAGAAAGGATGATGTAAAATGCATAATGATGAAAAACCTATAGTTTCAATATGTTGTATAACTTATAATCATGGGAAATTTATTGCAGATTGTTTGAATGGATTTTTAAAACAAAAAACTAGTTTTCCTTTTGAAATTGTTGTAAGTAATGATTGTAGTACAGATGATACAAAAAGTATTATTGATTCCTTTTTATCAAAATATCCAACTATGTTTAAAGATGTTAGTCCATCAAAAAATTCAGGTTCAATAAAAAATTTTTTTCATGCACTTAGCAAATGTACAGGAAAATACATAACACTTTGTGAAGGCGACGATTACTGGATTGATGAGAATAAACTTCAGAAGCAAGTTGATTTCATGGAGCAGAATCCTGATGTAGGTTTGACTTATTCAAAAGTTAAAATGTTAAATAATAAGCAAAACGAGTTCTTTAGTGTTTGGGGAAAAGAAAAAAATTGTTTTGCTGAATTAATTCAGGAAAATCAGATTCCAACGTTATCTGTATGTATGAGAAAGGATATTCTTCTTCAATATATCAAAGATGTTGCCCCAGGTACAAAGAATTGGCTGATGGGTGATTATCCAATGTGGCTGTATTTTATTCACGTATCAAAAGTTAAATTTTTTGATGAAATTACAGGTGTTTATAGAGTTCTTGAAAATTCGGCTAGTCATAGTACAAATGTATTAAAGCAAATCAATTTTCTGAAATCGACTTATGACATAAAAGAATTTTTTGTTTTCTTCTTCAATGAAACAAATGTAGATTATCCTAAATACCATGATGCTATTTGCCATTTATTTATTGAGAATGTAGACAATTACTTAAAATCATCATATAACTCAAGTAAATATGAACCTGTTAATTATATTACTTTTAACAATTTGATTCTTGATTTTGTGAATGCTTGTCAAGAAAATATTATGACTGATTCTTACGTACAGGATGCTTTTTCACAAAGATTTTTGTGGTTATTTAATAGTCTGGTAAATTGTTATAATGAAGATTTGGCAAAAATTTCCAGATTGATTTTTAGATATGTAGCAAAAAAAACTAAGAAACAGTTAGTTTTATATTGCTTAACAGGGTCGAAAATAATATTACTGTTTATTAAAAAGAGAAGAGCTTTTAAGTAATATTCTTTTTCTTTTTGATATTGATTTTTAAAAACTAGTAAATTATTTTTTATGGGAAAATATATGAAATTTATATATTTGTATTCAAAAAATTCTGAAGCTTTAAGAAATTCGACTAATTTTAGGGAAATAGACGATTGTTATTTAATGATCAAAATGTTATTTTAAGTTAAAATCTTTATTTCTATATTTTAATGGGAAAATAATGGCTCCTAAAATTTCTTTGATTGTACCAGTTTTCAATGTTGAAAAATATGTTTCGAAATGTCTTGACAGTCTTGTAGCTCAAACATTAAAAGATATTGAAATTATCTGTGTTGATGACTGTTCCACAGATAATTCATTACAAATTATTGAAAAATACGCTTCTAAAGATTCAAGAATAAAAATTGTTAAGCATGAAGTTAATAAAGGTCTTGGTCAGGCAAGAAATAGTGGTCTTGGCTATTCATCTGGAGAATATATTTGGTTTATTGATAGTGATGATTATGTTGATATAAGAGCATGTCAATTGTTATATGATACAGCGAAAAAAAATGATGCTATTATCATTACGTTTCAATCAATAGCTTTTAAAATCGATGAGCAGGGAAACGAAATTTTTTCTCCTTCATATTTGATTAATGACTGGGCTAAGAATGTAAATTATGATTTAACAAATCATTATAATTTAATGGGGAACCAAAATGTAACAGCATGGGCATATATAACTAAAAGAGATTTTATTAAAAATTTTTCTTTTAGACCTGGTGTATATCACGAGGATGTTGACTTTACATTAAGATTGTTTTCAGAATGTAAAGCTTTGCGTAATATAGCATATGCTCCTTATTATTACCGACAAGATAATTCGTCAATTACAAGATCAAAACTTAATCAAAAACGTCTTATTGATAATGTAAAGACATGTATTACACTTAAAGCTTATCTGGATGAAAAGAAATTTCCAAGAGAGCATTTTTATACTGACACTTTTATAAAATTTTGTACTTCTGTAAAAAAAATGATAGAAGAATTCGAATTTTCTTCTGATAATTTTCCAGAAGAAATTGTGGAATTTAATAATTTTTACAATAAACTAATGCGTTCAGAAAAAAAGCATTTTCTTTGTTGGCGTCGAATTTATGTGAGACTTAGAAAATTATTTGATTTTTGAAATATGTAAATTAAATGAAAAAAAATGTATTTGAGGTTGTGTTATAGAATCAATTTATTCCTTTTTTGTGTTATACTATAAGTAGTGAACGTTTACGATTTTGACAAAACTATTTTTTATCCTGATAGTCTCACAACTTTTATAAAATGGTGTATTTTGCGCTATCCTAAGCTGCTGGTGCTTTATTGTCCAAAGACGGCGGTTATGGCGTTTTTGCTTGCTATAAAAAGGTGTTCTGTGACTGCGGCTGTTGAGCAGCTGGCTAGTTTTGTTAAATTCATTCCTGATATTGATAAAGAAGTTGAAGAATTCTGGGCAGAAAATGAATGGCGCATTTCTGAATGGTATCTGGCTCAGAAAAAGGAAACAGATTTAATTGTATCCGCATCTCCAGAATTTTTTCTTAAGCCGTTAATTGAAAAGCTTGGTGTAAATCTTATTGGAACTCAGCTGGACAAAAAAACTGGAAAAATTGCCGGTCGCTGCTGTTACGGCAAGGAAAAGGTTAAATATCTTGTCATAAGCAATTATTTTCCGCAGCATAAGATTGACGAATTTTATTCAGATTCCATTACAGACACACCTTTGGCATATTGCGCGGAAAAGGCTTTTCTTGTAACAAATAAGGGGCGAAAAGTTGTACCCTGGCCAAAAATCAGTTCACGGGTGAAAAATAAAATCTTGAATACGCTGCTGTGAATTTTAGTTAATTTACTAAAAAAAATGTTCCTGGGTCTTTTTAGAGTTTTTTAACTATGTCTGTTGCAGTTTCCGCAGCCGTTTACGATAACGTGTGGTGTGCCACTTTTTGTTTTGTTAAATCTTCTTGCAAGTAAATATTGTTTTTGTTCTACATTTTTTTTGCACACAGGGCAACTTCTTTTTATCCCTGGTTCGCATACTGGAAAACAGTGAGGGCAGCCATAAATGTAGCATATCTGATCATTTACCTGACTACTTGTGGTAAAAACTTTTGTTACAAGATTTTCACCTGGTAGCATCATAGTTCCGCAAACAGGGCAGTTTGCAAAACCACCCATGCCATTGCCAGAACGTTTTTTTTGTTTTGCAATCGCTTTATTTTGCTGAGCCTGGTATTTAAAATACATTAAAGCCACAACAATCACTGTCGCGGCTAGTCCCATCAAAAGGTAATCCATTATTCTTCAGACTTTTTTGGAGGAATAATAAGATTTGAATATGGCAGGCTTTCAATCCAGTGGCAGAAAGTGTGCCATTCGTCAAGACGGTGGTTTTTGCGGGTTTCGTAAATTCCCTGAAGCACCTGATAATTCAACTGAACTGTAGCTTTTTGATTAAGGCTGGCAGGTAAAAGCTGAATCATCTGCCACCAGTCGTCTTTGTTTTTGCCTTCATTGTTGAATCTGTCACGAGCTTTGTTCATTGTTTCAATAAGGATGTCCAGTGCTTTGAGAGATTCTTCGTTCAGATGCTCGCAGGAGAAATCTTCCCGAACAAATTCTTTTGCCTGAACCTTGTGCATTGTTGAACAACTGTTGCGAACTGTACCAACTTTGTATGTATCCATTTCTGCCCACCAGTAGCGTGGAGCAGTAATATCAAACTGAACTGTGATGTAGCGGAGAAATTTTGCGTGGCTTGGACCGCTGCGGCTAAGTCTGTCCATAAGTTCTACGTCTGCAGGGCCAACTTCGTATTTTCCTGTTTCTGGATTGTATTTGCTGTCGCTTTTATCCCAGCTGTTAAAAGAGTTGCGCATGCCACGGATAGCTGCTTCCCAGCCGAAGATTTCTGTTTTTTCAATTAAAATCATTTACATTTCCTTAGGTTTCTATATTTCTATTCGTTGCTTTTTTCAAGATTTCCTGAAATATCGTCCATAACTTCAATTGGTTCCTGAACTTCAGGTCTGTTTTTCAGATAATAGAATATGAATAAGCCGCTTGCAAGGAGAATGATAATTCCTCCGATTCTTACAAGTGTTGTGCCGATTTTTACCGGAACCATGAAGATTATGATTGCAACAACAATAGAAATAAGTGCTTCTAGTACGAATTGTCTTCTGTCTACAGATGAATCTCTGAGTTTGCCGATAGAAAAGAGCAGAAGGACTGAGCTTACAAGCAGGTAGACTGCAAGAATGTAAAGCATGAATGTCCACATGGCAGCAGCAAAGTGCAGAGGAAGGAAAACTGCAAGCAGACCAATTACAATACTAATCATTCCGCGAATCATAACTGAATATTGGAAAGTTGTATCTGTAAACAATTTGCGAGTATAAATCAGCTGGTATCCGCCGTTTACAATTGCTTCTATACCAAGCAGAACAACTACTGCCTGAATACAGCCTGCTGGCCAGATTGTCATAAGAAGACCGATAACTGAAAGTCCAATGCCAAGAAAAAATGTGTTGTTTTTCATAGATTCTCCAATTTTAATAAGTATACCGTTTTTTTGTCATAAAATCAAAGATTCTGTTTGCGAATGTATTTAATGAGAATTTCATGGTGACCGCAAGTGTTTTCTGGTGATTCTGATTCAGGATTAAAATTAAAAACTTCATATTCTGAATATCCAAAGTCAAGACGGGAATTGTGAATGCCGCCGTTCTGTTCTAATAATTTTCGGTGTTTGTCTTTGTCGTAATGATGACAGTACCATTCTGGAAAATTGCCTTTTTTACCCTGACGTACAAAATCGTACCTGAGTAAATCGTACAGACAGTCAGTTCGTTCTGATGGTTTTGCGTTTAATTCACAGATTGTACCGTTTTTAAGATCCAGATGAGCCAGAAAATCAAACCAGTAGCTTTCTTTGCGGGCAGACTGAAGGGCGTTGTTTTTGCGGGCAATTTCTGTAACTGGGCAGAAAAAATTCCATGGGCTAATATGGCGGAAAATATATTCTGTTGTGGTGGCAAAAGTTCCGCTGTTATAAAAGACATCTAAAAGGGTTTCTACGTCTTTCAGGAACATCATATCCTGGTAAGAAAGATACGGCGTGGAAAAGGTTTCGTAATTTGGAGTCTGCATCCATTTCCAGCCGTTTTCTGTGGCATAGCGTTCCATGCTTGTTCCGTGCAGAATTTTCAAAAATCCCAGCTGCAGCGCATCAGGACGAAGATTCATTACAAAATCAAAGGATTTACCAAAAGATTTCAAATCTTCATAGGGGAGTCCTGCAATTAAATCAAGATGACTGTGAATTGTTTTTGGAATTCGCCTTATGTTTTCGGCAAGTTTTTTGAGTTCTGATGAACGGGAAATTGCCTTTAAAGTTTCTGGATTTGCGGACTGAACGCCAATTTCAAACTGCATTACTCCGGATGGAACCTGCTTAAGAAATTCCAGGGCTTCTTCACTCAGATATTCAGCTTCTATCTCAAAATGGAACATGGTTTTTCCGTTGTGATTAGACAGAATGTACTTCCAGATGTTTATGTAGCGTTCTGAATTCAGATTGAAGGTTCGGTCAACGAATTTTACAAGACGGACTTTTGCATTAAGAAAGCGCTGTAAATCCTTGTAAACCCGTTCCAATGGCATAAAGCGCACTTTTTTTTCTACAGAAGAAAGGCAATAGGAGCAGCTGAAAGGGCAGCCTCGGTTGGATTCGTAGTAATGAATTTTTGTGTCTGGTTCTGTGATTTCAGGGTAAGGAAAGGGAAGGGCGGAAAGGTCGCAGAGAGGTTCCCGCGGACCTGTAAAAAGCGGCTTTCCGTTTTTTTCGCTGATGTACAATCCTGGAATTTCTTTGAGCTTTTCTTTTGAATATTTTCCGTCCGCAAACGCACTTGCCAGCTGGGAAAAAGTTTCTTCGCCTTCGCCGCTCATAACAAAATCAAGTTCTGGAAGCTTTTTTAAGTAACCTTCGGCCCAATATCCAAATTCCGGGCCACCGGCACCGACTGCGCAATCTGGAATTATTTTTGCAATTTCTGGAATGAGCTTTGAAACGATTGTGGCATTCCAGATGTAGGTTGAAAAAATAACGATTTCTGGAGAAAAATCTGAAATCCCACGCAAAATTTCGCCTTCATTTTGATTTATTGTAAATTCTGCAAATTCAATGCTGGCGGAACAGTTGGAACTGGCGGAAGGGATTTTATTCTGCGCGTAATATTTTAGATATCGCACTGCAAGATTTGTATGACTGTAAGAAGCGTTTACTGCAACCAGAAGAATTTTTGACATACGCCAATTATAACAGAAAAGTGCAACGTTTTCGATAGCCGTTGCACCTGAGGAAAAAAGCGGCTCCTTCAATATTTTCTGGAACCGCTTTTTGTTGTTATTCAGCTGCTTTGAATTTGATGTAATCGTATTCTGCGTAAAGTGGTGCGGAGTAGTCAAAATGACCAAGCCAGTCGTCTACGCCTGTACCTGGCCAGAAATTTACCATAATCTGCATATTGTGCCGTGGCAATGAGCCTTGTGCATGATTATGATCGCCTTCTTCACAGCCAGTTGCAGTGTAAACTTTTTTGCCGTCTACATACCAGCTGATGTGGTCTGCAGCATATTCTATGCCATAAACGTGGAATGCGGTACTGGCATCAAATTCCAGGTCTGTGTAAAGGAATTCGTGGCCTTCGCCTGCGTTGTCAATAAAGAAATTGAACTGAGGAATTGATCTTAAACCTCTTCCATCGCCCATGTCTTTTGTGATGAATTCAATGTCAACTTCGTTCCATTCGATGTTGTGTTCATCATCTCTTGTGTAAAGGAAGAAAGATGAATTTGTGCCGCTTGCTTTGCATGGCTTCATTCGAACTTCGTAATAGCCGTATCCATAGGTTCCAGTTGTGCGAAGTTCAGCACCGTTGTATTCCATTACGTTTCCATCAAGTTTATGGGAAGGATCTAAATTCTTGCATATTTTCATTTTCATAAGGCTGTTGCCAGATTCATTGAATGTAATGTTTTCTGGATCCCACCAGCAATTGAACATATCACCGTTTGTCCAGTTGGCTTTCTCCCAGCCAGAAGCGATTGTGGCACTGTTAAAATCATTTACAAGTGTCCAGTTAGTAATTACTGGTACATCTGAACCGCCAGACTTCTTTTCAACTTTGAATTCTGTAAATGACAATGTTGCCGGCGGAACATCTGCTGTGGCAAAGGCTCCTGCAGGAACGTCAATCATCAGAGAGAAGGATTTTTCCACATCCCATGCTTTTGGCGAAACAGCGCTGGAAGTTGGAAGCGTTTCAAGAACAATATCTTTTGTGATTGAGAATGAAGTACCGAATGTTACGTTTTCACCCCATTTGCTCAATCCAGAATAATTTCCAGATTCAGTGTCATCGTAGAAAAGAATCTGAGCGGTAAATTCACGGGATGCTTTTCCTGTAAGAGTAACTGTGTATGTGTCATTTACCTGCATTCCTGGAAAATCAGAGAGAGCTTTTCTTAAAGGAATTTTAGCTTGAATTCCGCAGATTTCTTTCTGGGCATCATGGGAAGTGTCATAGTCGTTTCTTGTTAATTCTGCCACTTTTACATAAGTAGGATTTGGGTCTGGAGTTGGCTCCGGTTCATTTGGCGCAGGTGTAGGAGTTGGCTCCGGTTCAGGTGTAGGCACAGGTGCAGGAGTTGGAGTTGGGGTTGGGGTGCCGTTGTTTTCCCCAGCCATGAGAATTAATCCTGCCATGCTACTGTCAGAGCCGCTGCTACAGGAAAGAGTAACAAAAACTGTTATCGCTGAAAAAAAGATTAATCCTAAAATCAACATAATCTTAGATAAGAAATAATTTATTTTCATAGGTTTCTCCCGTAAAAAATCTTTTCATAATTGATTATAAACTGGCTTTTCCGAGAGAATATTAAAATATTGTTATTAATATTAATTTATTATAAAGGAAAATAGTTATTCATTTAACAATTTTGCTTTCTGTTTGTCGTATTCTTCTTGAGTAATGGCTCCCATATCAAGAAGCTGCTTCCATTTTAAAAGCTGGTCAACTACAGATTCTTCCTGGTTATTATGAGGAGTTTCTTTTTTATTGTCTTTTATTGATATTTTTGTGCCTTTGCTTTCTTTTACAACAGTTTTTCTATTTTCTTCCAGTTCCTCTGATACAGTTCCATCATTCATTTCAACTTTAAAAATATCTATGTAAAGATCTCCATGATTTGTTGAAAGCTTGTATTCAAGAATATTGCCATCTTTAACAGAAACTATGAATTTTCCAAAATTATCTAATGTTCCGTCAAATATAGAGGACAGTCCCGTCCATTTATTAGCTTTTAGATTTTTCTTAGTTTTTCCAGTTATACGAGTTTTTGTGTTTGCTTTAAGCTTAAATCCTTCGATTTCCACATAAAAATTAAGGTTTGTATGGTTTCTGCACGCAATCCGCTGGCTTATTAAACCTTTTGGATTAATGATTTCTATATCTCCTTCGTCATTTACAGTAGATTCAACAGGAATAGCTTTTGCATACGATGAAAAAGCAAAACACAAGCTAAAAATCAGACATAAAATATATTTCATATAAATTCTCCAGATTAAACATTTACTCAGTAAGAATGATTACTTAAAAATGTTACAATATATTAACATACTTTAGAAAATAAACGTTACGAAAAATGCGAAAAATATTAGAATTTTACAGATTTAATAGTTTTTCAGAAAAATTACAGCTGGTTTGATTACAATTAGTATTTTTTGTGTTAAACTTAATTTAAGAGGATAAAGTGTCATTAATCAGAAGAGCAGAAAAAAAAGATATTCCAGGTATAAACAAACTTCTTGCTCAGGTTCTACTTGTTCATCACAAAGGCCGTGCAGATATTTTTAAAGAAACAGGACAGAAATATACTGATTCTGAACTGGAACTACTTATTAAAAAAACAGAAAATCCCATATTTGTTTTTGAAGATGATGAAAAAAACATTCTGGGGCATTGTTTCTGTCAGACAATTGTACATGAAGAAGGGCCTTCAACATACGCATACAAGACTTTATACATAGATGACCTATGTGTTGATGAAAATTCACGAGGAAACCATGTAGGCAAGGCTCTTTATGATTATACAAAGACGTTTGCAAAAGAAAATGGTTATTACAATTTAACGCTTCATGCCTGGGAATGTAATCCTAAAGCAGTCGGGTTTTATAATCACTTAGGAATGAAAATACAGCAATATACTATGGAAGAAATTCTATAGAAGTTGAAAGAGTTCAGTTCTTTTGTAAAAGTCCGCCGCCTTTTCCTGCTGCGGAATGTTTCTTCGCTCTAATAATGGGGGAGCCGCAGGTTTACATGGGTCATAAATTTTAAAATAATCAGGAAAATTACCAGAACAACAGGGAAGATTCCTCCAAAAAAAAGTCCGTACTGAAGGTTGTCGCCGGCTTTCTGAGATCAATCCTACAGTACTTGGTCCAATTGAACCGCCTAAGTCTCCGGCCATAGCTAAAAGAGCGAACATTGCAGTTCCACCTGCAGGAAGCTTTTTTGAAGAAATGCTCAAAGTTCCAGGCCACATAATACCAACGGAAAATCCGCACATAATACATCCTGTTAAAGCAATAATCGGATTGTGGGAAAGAGATGCCATTATGTAGCAGATAAGGCAGAGCACACCTGAACCAATCATAAATTTCATTAAGTCAACTTTTTCGCCAAACTTTCCATAGAACACGCGGCAAATGCCCATGGTAACTGCAAACAGACAAGGACCTGCCAGATCGCAGACAGTTTTACTAAAACCAAGTCCAGATTCAACAAAAGCCGATGCCCACTGTGCCATAGAAAGTTCAGAAGCACCGGAACAAACCATAAGTACAACTGTCACCCAGAAAAGAGGGGACTTAAAAAGTTGAAGGATGGTCATGCCTTTGCCGTCTTCTACTATTTTTTCAATAGGACAGGTTGCAAAATTATAAATGTTGTACAAAGGAACAATGGCCCAGAAACAGGCAATGTATTTCCAGTTATCAATTCCTAAAGTTGTGAAAAGTAGAGTTGAAATGAGAGTTACTCCAAGCCAGCCCCAGCAGTAAAAACTGTGAAGGAGACTCATTGTTGCTTCTTTGTTTTCAAAAGGGCAGGCTTCTACAATCGGGGAACAAAGTACTTCAATCAGACCGCTGCCAATTGCGTAAAGTACAACACTTATCATAATTCCTGCACAGGCAGATGGTAAAATCTCTGGAAGGAAAGCCAGTGCAATTAATCCCACTGCAGAAAAAGCTTCGGAAGCAACAATGCTTTCACGGTAGCCAATGCGGTCTACAAACCTGGCACAGAAAATATCTACAACAAGTTGAGTAAAAAAGAAGGCAGTTGGAATAAGGGCAATAAGTCCAAGTGAAATCTGATAATCGTTATGAAGTTTAAGAAACAGCAAAGGTGCAAAATTGGCTGCAATTGCCTGAGTTATAAAGCCTAAGTAGCAGGCACGTAAAGTTTTCTTGTAATTTGGTTTAGTTGTTGTATTCATAATTGTAATATATAATATTTTAGAAAAAAAACTTGAATTAAATCAACCATTTACGTACGTATTTTTGGGGTTCAGACCAGGTAGACAGAATTTAAAAAATAACTATACGCTTTACTAGGTATAATCAGTATTCTGTCTACCTATATCTAGCGTATTTTGAGTATATCACACTACTAACACGCTAAATATAGTGTCAAAACACCATGTTTAGCGTAATTCTGCCAAATCTATCCCTTTTTCAGCAAAATAAGCTTCACATTCTGCAGTAAATCCAAGGCGTATATATGTAGCTGCAATTGCTATGATCATATCACGGTCATTTTTAAGAGATAAACATTTTTCAAACTGATCTTTGGCTGAATCAAAATCATGGCGGAGAAGGTGGACTTCACCAATAGTTACCAGGGCATCGTTACGGAGTCCTAGTTTATCATCATACATCACGGAGTTTTCGTAGAGTTCTGCACTTTGTTGAATGAGGCAATAGCAGTGTCATAATCACCTGTTTCCATAAGGCACAGGCCGTATTGATACCAGATTTCTGGGTAGACAGAATATTTAGAGGAAAGGCGGGCGAATTGAGCGGTGGCCTGGGTGTTGTTTTCGGAGATTAAGGTTTCGTAGACTTGGTCATACTCTTTCTGAGGGAATTCAGATGTGCTCATCACGAAGGTCTGTAACCATAGGCATTCCCATAAGTTCAAACTGCTCAGGTCCCATCATTTCCATCATGACCTGACTCATACCCTTAATTTCCGCTGGTCTAATTTCAGGAGCATTTGCAATCGCATCTGCATGAAACTGTTCCGGTGTAACACCCATATTTTCAATAAGGTTATTTGTTACAAGAATGCTGCTTCTGCCCTCTGCATCAGAACCAAGTACAAAGCGGTAAACTACCGCCATATCTTCCATTTCCTGATGAGGAATCTTTGAAAGCATATCTGAATTCGCTTCAAGAGACACAACCTCGATTGCAAGCTTCCCTTTCATCTGCTCATAATCTGTGAGCTGAGCAACGTCAACAACAGGCATATCCTCCAGATGAGTAGCTGCTGTCTCAACTGCCACATGGGAAACGAAAATACTTTTTTCAATGAAATGATATCTACAGAAAGTTCGCACATACTGAGGCCAATACAACTGTAAAAATACCCGAAACTGCAATTGCAAGGCCGCTCATGGCTCCTTCTACTTCACCAATTTCGATTGCCCTGGC
>JAFOCI010000094.1 GCA_017381365.1 Treponema sp. | reverse complement strand
TTTAAAGTTTACGTCTTTAGTAAGCGGTTTGTTTCTTGCGTGAACTTTTAATATCGCTTCCCTACCTTTAACGTCTGGAAGATTAACGTAAATTTGCCTATCAAACCTACCTGGACGCATAAGCGCTGGGTCAAGTATGTCTGCGCGGTTAGTTGCCGCAATAATAACGATACCTTCATTTGCTTCAAAGCCGTCCATTTGAACTAAAAGTTGGTTTAACGTTTGTTCTCTTTCGTCGTTACCACCGCCAAGGCCTGCTCCACGGTGTCTACCAACGGCGTCAATTTCATCAATAAATACTATACAAGGCATACTCTTTTTAGCCATAGCAAAAAGGTCACGAACCCTACTTGCACCAACACCAACGAACATTTCAACAAAGTCTGAACCAGAAATACTAAAGAATGGAACACCGGCTTCACCTGCAACAGCACGGGCAAGCAAAGTTTTACCAGTTCCTGGAGGTCCAACAAGAAGAACACCCTTTGGAATTTTACCACCAATATCTGTGTATTTTTTTGGTTCTTTAAGAAAGTCCACTACTTCTACAAGTTCTTCTTTTGCTTCATCTACACCTGCAACATCTGCAAAACGAGTTTTTACTTTGCCTTCTTCAACGGCTTTTGCACGGCTCTGGCCTGCACCAAAAATACTTCCCATGCCGCCACCTGCGCCGCCCCCCATTTTGCGGAAAATCAGAAAATAAACAAAGAAAATAATTGCAAACGGAACAATCATGTTCAGCAAAAACGAAATAATATAATTATTCTGTTTTTCAATGAATTTATACGTCAGTCCTTTTTTATCAAGGAGTTCAATAAAACTGTTCATTGGATAACCAGAAGTCTTATAAACTTTGCGATTTTTTTGTTCAGTTTTGAAAAGAGATATTCCTTTTTCATTTGAACTGTCAATTATAACTTCCGGACCGTATCCAAGATAAAATGAATCACCGATTTCTACTTCTACAATCTGACCATTCTCTACCATTTCCTTAAATTTTGAAAATGGTAACTGATTATTGTTTTTACCTAAAAAGAATATATCTGCGATTGTAAGTCCGATTAGAACCAACAACAGAATTCCCCAAAATGGGAAACCTTTCTTATTTTTATCATCCTTTTTTTTATCATTATTATCCGGCTGTTCCAGCTTAAAAAAATCATACGGATCAAAATCGTCTTTTTTTGGATCTTTTTTATCATTCATTTTAAAATAAAACCTCTTTTTAAATATAAGTATTATTTAACAAAAAGTCGATAGAAAAAACTAAAGTAAAGTAATGTTCTGCCGAAAAAGTAGTGAGAATGACTTTTATTCTCAGGAGGTTAGAATGGGATTCAATCAGGCATATAATGCATATCAGAAAACTAGTGTTACTACTGCCAGCCAGGGAAGACTTGTTGTACTTCTTTACGAGGCTGCCGTAAAAAATCTTAAACTGGCAATTGGTCTGTTAGATTCTGATGACAAATTAAAGCCGGGAAATATTGAAAATTTCAATAAATATCTTCAGAAAACTCAGTCTATCATTAATGAACTCCAGGTTTCGCTTGATATGGAACAAGGTGGCGAAATCGCAAAGAATCTTATGTCTTTGTACCTTTATTTTAACAGTGAACTTACAAGCGTTTCCTTTAATCATTCAAGCAAAAAAATTCAGTTCATTATGGACATGATGAACGAGCTTCTTTCTGCATGGAAAACTGCCAGTGAAAGCACTTCCAACGCACCTGCATCCCGCTCAATGCAGTCATATACATCACTTAACATTCAGGGGTAGTTTATGGAAAATGAGCTTACACAAGCAGAATTAGACGAAAGAGTTGCAATTCTTAAAAGATTCAGAACTCTTCTTGAAAAACAGCGGGAAAAATTTCAGGAATATCTTAAAGTTCTTGAAAAACAGCAGTCTTCCATAGAAGATGAAGATCCTTCTGCAATTTTCTCCCATGCTGAAATTGAAAAGCAAGTTGTTGCAAGTATTTCAAATCTTCAGAAAGTTATCGTTCCCATGAATGAAATGTACAATTATTCAGTAAAAGGAACAGACGCTAAAACTGAAAAATCTGTTGAAGATCTGCAGCTTGAATTAAATCAGCTTCAGAACAAGGTTCTTGAACAAAATCAGAAGAACAGAATTCTGCTTAAACAGCATATGGATGTTATACGAGAGCAGCTAGCAAACTTTAATAATCCATACAAAAACAATGTAAGCGTATATGCTACAAAAGTAGCTGAAGGCAAACTTGTTGCTGTAGAATGCTAAAACTAAAATGAAGGGGCTGTCCCAAAAGTAATGAGCGCTACACTAAATGTGGTGGTTTCGATAAACTCAACCACCGTAATGCAAACTTATTGGACAGCCCCTTTTTTTTATTATTGCAGCGTTTCGATTTCTTCTATAGACAATCCTGTTGTTTCTGATATTTGCTGCACAGAAATAGCACCGGACTCAAGAAGCTTTTTTGCTATTTCCTTTTTTGCGGAATTTGTTCCTTGTTGGATTCCCTGCTGTATTCCTTTCTGAATTCCTTGATTACGACCTTCTGCCATTCCCTGTTCAAAACCTTGTTCATGCCCTTGTTTAAAACCTTCTTCATGGCCAGTTTTTATAGCCGATTTTCTAGCAGAAAGCGTATCAGATACATGAGTCCAGTAGCGGGTTTCGCGAATCCAGTTTGCTTCATCTTCACTTATATATGATAAAACATCATTTGCCATTTTTATTCCCCTTACGTTATCGCAAAGTGCAGAAATAAATTCATGTTTTTCTTTTTGATGTGCGTATAGAAAGAATTTACCCCACATTTCAACAGTCGTCAACTTTTCAATATCATCTGGTAAATCTGCAATTTTTGGCAACTCCAGAAAAATGATATTCATACATTCGCCAACCTTACGATGTTCATCGTTCTGAAATTGATACAGATTGAAGGCACTTTTTGTTTCTTTATCAAAAATGAAATTAAGAACAGAAATCTGATAAACATTTGGAAGTTCGTCCCATTCCATACCTTTTGGCGTATAATGATTTAATAAGTGGGCAACATGATATTCCGCCCGCCTTCCATACGCAAGATATTGATTCTGACCCTGAATTTCTATATTCGCATATTCGCCATCGATTTTGCAATTGATGTCAAATTCTGACTGCTTGTCATCATAAGCTTCTCCAGAAAGCTCGTTTGGCTGCAAAGTCACTTCCGTAACAGATTTTCCAAGAATGTCACACAGAAATTCTGTAAGAGCAGCCTGAGACAAATCGTTGGAAGATGTGAAAAGGATTTTAAAAGTTGGATCCGCACATGGATTCAACAAAGCCGTAGGATACGGACGAAAAGATTTGGACATAATGACCCCTTAAAAAAAAATTAAGTTCAACAGTCCAATTTCTGAAAACTTTGTGGTAACATACCGTGCAAGCTTGAAACAATGGTTAATACTAAAACAATTGGAAATACAAAAAAAGCAATACAACCGTTACGTATTTAAGTATAGTGAATATTTAACAAAAAGGCAAGAAAAAAGTATAGCAGTTTAAAAAAAATCGAATTTACAGTTTCATTTGTAATGCATAAAATTTAAATTTCATACTATTATATAGACGGGCATAGATGAAACCAGAAATTATAATCATAGTGGCATTCTCAAAAAACGGCAGAATTATTGGAAACAATGGCAGTATTCCGTGGACATTACCGGAAGATTTGCAGCATTTTAAGGAATTAACAACTGGAAACGCAATAATTATGGGACGAAAGACTTTTGAAAGCATTGGCCAGGTGCTGCCAGAAAGAATGAACATTATTGTTACAAGAAATAAGGATTTTTGCGTTGAAGATGTATACATTGCGAAATCCCCGGAAAAAGCCATTGAAATAGCAAAAAAAGCCGGTTACAAAAAAATTTTTATCTGCGGTGGACAGCAGATTTACCAGCAGATGATGAATTATGCAGATTATATTTATGCAACAGAAGTTTGCGGCGAATACGAAGGGGACGCGTTTTTTCCGGAGATTAATGAAAACGAATTTGTTGAAGTAAAGCGAGAAAAATGCGAAAACCATGAAAGCAAAATGAAATGGGAATTCGTGTATTTTAATAGAAATTTGCCATCTGCGAGTTTTCAGTAAATTAATTTTTCCAGCCATTCATTTTTGCAACAATGGATTTTATTAATTCTCGCTGATTTTCTGGAAGGGAGTCCAATTGATTGATGAACGAAGAATATTCGCGATATCTATGCAAATCTAGATTTTCTTTTTGCAAGGATGAATCTTGACCGGTGACAAGATATTCTACGGAAACATTCAGGACTTTTGCGATTTTTACGGCGGTGTCGGCGGAAGGAGAGGATCCTAATTGAATTCCTTTACCAATGTTTCCAAGATTAAAACCAACCTCCGTAGCAAGGGACTTTCTGTTCATTCCTTTATATTCTAATTCTTCATCTACACGTTCCCAAAAATTACTCATACTTTGATTTTTAGGAAATTACCAACTTTTTCATTCTATACTAGGTAATAACCGTATTTTTCTCTAAAGTGCGGTAATTGCCAAGTCGAATTTATAAAGTAGGTAATTTTCAAACAGGCGGAAATCAAAAATGCAAAACATCAAACAATCATTAATCGAAGAAATAAATAAACGAGTGCAGGACAAAATTCTTGAACCTGCAAATGCTGAACTTCTTAAAAAACTTATAAACAATGCAGAAAGCAGCGAAGAAGCAATAAACATTGCAGCTTTGGGAACAACTTATAAACGCACAGGCTTGCATTTTGACAAGCGGCTTGAAAAAATGACGGACAGCATTAAATATTTTAAGAAAAACGAAGAGCTTTCGTTCCGCACCGACGATGCAAAACCTGTAAACAAACTGATTATTGGCGACAATTACCAGGCATTGCAGAATCTTTTGATTCAATACAAAGGGCAAATCGACGTAATTTACATTGACCCGCCCTACGGAAAAGACAGCATGGGCGAATTTGCAAAAACAAATTATACAAATGCCATTACCCGGGACAATCTTCTTTCCATGCTGTACCCGCGCCTTATTCTTGCAAAACAGCTTTTGTCTGACGAAGGCGTAATTTTCTGCAGCATTGATGATAAAAATCAGGCTTATGTAAAGTGTCTGTTTGATGAGGTGTTTGGGGAAGAGAACTCTGAAGGTCAAATTCATTGGCGAAGACGACATAATCAACCTAATGATAAAACCAAAATGATTGGCATAGTCGCAGAGCATATTCTTGCTTTTTCTAAAAATCGTGAAGCTCACAAATTATTTGGAATAGGAAAAATCGGTATAACTGGAAAGTTTTCAAATCCTGATAATGACCCAAAAGGAGACTGGGCTTCAAAACCGTGGAAAGTAGGAAGTTCACAAGGAGGCTGTAAATATATTATAGAAGCACCCAATGGGCAGAAATTTGATGAAATTTGGATGGGAGAACAGGCAACTTTTGAAAAATTTTTGGAAGAAGGTAGAATTTATTTTCCAAAAGCTGGAGATGGAATATTTGGACCTCCAAGAAAGAAGTATTACAAATCAGAAAGAGAAGAAGAAGGTCAATGTGCAACAAATTGGTGGACACATGAAAATTTTGGTTGCAATCAAGATGCAACTGATGAATTGAAAAATATATTTTTTTATGATTGTCCATTTGATAATCCTAAACCTGTAAAACTGATTAAATCATTAATTCAATTGGGGTCAATAAAAAAAGACTCCCTCATCCTAGACTTCTTCGCAGGCAGCGGCACAACAGGTCACGCAGTTCTGGACTTAAACAAATCCGACGGCGGAAACCGCACTTTTATTCTGTGCCAGATAAACGAAAAGACTGAAGAAAATCCCAAGGGCATTGCCTACGACGTAACTTCCAAACGCCTTAAGCGCATTATGACCGGTGAATGTTACGACGGTACAAAAGATTTTCCCTGGCTTAAAGATAACCAGCCTTACGGTGGAAACCTTGATGTTTACGAAATTGAATCTGTTGCCAATTTTGAAAACACGAGGGGACAGACCCCATTTGATGTAATTGACGAAACTCTTTACGGCAAAGAAAAGTTCAAAACTGTAAAAGAAAAAATCGACTGGGTTTGCAGCAACTTTGAAAAAACTCAAAAGGAACTTGGTGAATAAAATGTTACAGGAAGCAAAAGATTTACAGAAAAATGCTGTTTCAAAGCTGGTTCAGGTTCTTGCAAGCGGAAAAAAAAGAAATCACTTTTAAAGCTCCAACTGGCAGCGGCAAAACCTACATGATGGCAGACTTTATGAACAGAATTCTTGCGGCAAATCAAAATGCGGTATTCATAGTTTCAACTCTTTCAAAAAGTAACCTTGCCCGGCAAAATTACGAATCATTTGTGGCTTTGGCAGAAAATAATACTTTTCCAAACATAAATCCTTTTTTAATAAATTCAGATTCCAGCGGCGAAGGAAGTCTTTACATTCCAACAGATTACAATGTGTATGTTCTTCCCCGGGATTTATACAAAGATTCCAGCAAACTTAAAAAAGAAGGAACTTTCCTGAATTTCCTAAAAAATCTTACAGGTGACACTTTTATGAAGCAGGCAGACAAGACAGTTTACCTTATAAAAGATGAATGTCATATTGCCACCAGCAATCTTGATGAGCTTAAAGAATATTTTGCGCAAATCATAAATTTTTCTGCCACACCAAAACTTTCCCGCAGGCAGGAGCCAGATGTAGAAATTTCAAATACAGAAGCAGAAAATGCAAAACTTATAAAACAAGTGGAACAGTGCGGCGAAACCGACAGCCTGAATGATGCTCTGACCAAATTTGAACAAATCAGAACAGATTACATAAATCTTCTTGGAGTAAATCCCTGTTTTATAATTCAGATTTCCAACAAAGAAAAAGCAGAAGAAGAATTAAAAAACAACATAATGCCGGCTTTGGAAAATCATCAGGAGTTAAAATGGGTTTACATAAGTGATAAAGGCGGCGAAACCAACGACAACGGATTAAAAAAACTTCCTGTTTCAAAATGGAAAAATTACATGAAAGGAAAAAAATCCACAATTTCCGTAATCATTTTTAAAATGGTGATTTCAGAAGGCTGGGACATTCCCCGTGCCTGTATGCTTTACCAGATTAGAGATTCAAAAAGCAAGCAGCTGGATGAACAGGTTATGGGACGAGTTCGCCGTAATCCCAGACTTTTGGATTTTGAAGCTTTAAGCGAAGAAGCAAAACACCTTGCCTGCACTGCCTGGATTTGGGGAATTATTCCAAAGAATGAACATTTACCAAAACAGGTTAACTTGTATGCTGATTTTGAAATTGAAAAGAAATTCCGCATAAAGCCTGTAAAATTGCAAACCATTTCTTCTGTTAAAAATCACCATTTAAAAGAGTTTGCAGATAATCTTAAAGACGATGCTACTGTTCCAACTTCTATTTTTGAGTTGTATCAGAATCTGCAAAAGCAGGACAATGAAATTCAGAATTTTTGTTACGATTATGCAGAGGATTTTAAAAAGTGGACTTTGTTTACTGAGCATTTAAGTTCAATAAAATCCTCTTATGAACAGTATATTTGTGATTATGAAAAAAGCATGATTGTCTGCCAGGATGTTGGTTTTCCTGCAGAAAGCTGTTTTATTGAAAACACAAACAATCTTACTTTGGAAGACTGGATCTGGTGTAGAAAAGACAAGGAAACTGATTTTTCTTTTGACAGTGAAGCCGAAAAAAAGTGGGCTGAATTGTTAAAAGATATTCGTTCAAATTCAATTGATAAAGCCACTAAAAACGAAAATGCACTTTTTGAAGATTCAAGATTTTTGTGGGGAAAGAATTTTCCGCTTAATTCAGAAATAAAATATGAATACTACCTGGATGGTGTTCATTCATCCTATCCTGATTTTGTAATGAAAGACAAAACTGGACAGATTCATATTTTTGAAGTAAAAAGTGTGAATAAATCTTCTTCTATCAATATTGATGAAGAAGAATATGCAAAAAAAATTGCTGCATTAAAAGCCTGCTACAAAGAAGCTTCTAAAAAAACAGGTCACATTTTTTATCTGCCCATTCTTGATAAGTCTGTGTGGAAAATAAGTCGTTTTGTAAATGGTTTTGAAGATACAATTGATAAAAGTGAATTTATAGCTTCATTATAATCTTTTCCCACCTGCACCGTCCATTCAGATTTTGGTATCAGGAAAATTGCGGATAAATTGTAAGCTTATGCGAACTAATCTGCGCCCGGGCATGGAAGGGGCGACCGAAAGGGAGCTTGCGGAGCAATGAGGCTATGCCGAAACCCTGGAACGCCCGTTGCAAATAGAACTTGCGCCCAAAAAAAGTCATTCTGAAAAAACTTTCGCTTCCAGAAGGTCTTCTATGTCATCCGGCAGAAGATGGAAAAAATTGCAGCCTGTCTGCTCTTCGATGTAATCTACGGAACATAGATAGTGCTGCCAGCTGCCCTTGTGCTGCAGGCCCTGAATGTTGGGCATGTAAACTGCAATTATTGTTGTCTGGGCTGTGACACGGGAAAAATCATTTTCACCCTCCGGGAGTACAAGAAGAATTTTCCAGCAATAAGCGGGAACGGTTATGCTTTTGCCAGCACCAGACTGGGAGAGCAATGGAATTTTTGTGAAGGTGCCGGTGGCGCTTGTTCCGCCTGTGCCGCTCTGGCCTGCGATTATGTAGAGTTCGTTTCCCTGGCGGGCAAGTTCCCGTTCGTAGGATTCCAAATCCTTCCAGACAATGCGGTTAAGGTCTGGAGACTGAGGAATCATGTTCGTCATCAAAAAGGTTACGCTGTTGTTTTCCTGGGAATCTGTGCGGTCGGCACTTGGGCATACGTGGCCGCGGTCAAAGCCGTATTTTTTAAACTGATAATCTGATTTTTTGACTTTATAGAACTCTCCTGGAAGCTGAGAATCTGGACGAAAATCGTTGGAACGGCCGCATTCCCCGATGTCAACGGAAGAAAGATGCCAGCTTACCCAGTTTGGAATGAGTTTCTGTGCGTTATAGGAAAGAGTGAACTGGGGCTTTTCAATAAGGTAGTTTTCTTTGGCAGAAAGGTCTGAAACGGCGCAGGAAGGATTTCCAAAATAAAGGGCAGTGTTTTCCGAGGATAAAAAATCTGATGGAACGTTTTCTGTCTGGGCATAAATTGAGAAAAATGCGAGGACAGAAATCAGGCAAAAAAGTAATTTTTTCATTGCAAAAATCATACAGCATTTCTATTGCGTGTGAAAATACTTTTCACGATAATGGGAGCATGAAGAAAAATAAATTTGTGTTTATTTTGCTTGCCGTGATTGCAGGTGCCGCTTTTGCATATCTTGAGTTTTTCCAGAAATCACCAGATATGATTGCGTATAAAAGTTTTTATGAAGATGCCGGCGAAAACAAGATTGCCAGTGCGGAATTTTCAAAAGATAAAATTGTTTTTACTTACAATGGCGGTTCTACAAAATTTCAGACTGAAAATCCTGATTCTTCTACGTTGAAGGAATATCTTCTTTTGCACGATGTAAAAATTTCTGTTGCAAAAGACGGTGAAGAAATTTTTTCGCTGATTTTTGATTCTTTCTTTTATATATTTTTCTTTGGCGCATTGATTTTTGCATTCCGTCGTTTTATAAGCCCTAATACATTTAAATCCGTAAGGCGAACTGGAGTAAGTTTTTCTGACATTGTGGGAATGGACGGCATAAAAAAAGACATGATGCAGATTGCTGACATAATGAAAAATCCTGCCGCCTACAAAGCAAAAGGAATCCGTATGCCAAAAGGAATTCTTCTGGAAGGTGGCCCTGGCAACGGAAAAACTTTGTTTGCACGGGCACTTGCGGGAGAGGCAGGCGTTAATTTTATTCCTGCAAAGGCTACAGATTTTGAAAGTATGTTCATGGCAATTGGTCCTGCAAAAGTAAAACTGCTGTTTGCTAAGGCCCGCAGAAAAGCTCCTTGTATTGTTTTTATTGACGAATTTGACGGCATCGGCACTAAGCGAAATTATTCTGGTTCTGCAATTGAAACTGAAAATACAAGAATTGTAACTGCCCTGTTGAACGAGCTGGATGGTTTTACACCACACGACGGAATTCTGGTGCTGGCGGCAACAAACAGCCGGGAAGCGCTTGACCCGGCTCTTATCCGTCCTGGTCGTTTTGATGCAAAATATACTGTTCCTTACCCGGATTACGAAACCCGCGTTGCTTTGCTGGAATTGTACACAAAAGGAAAAAAACATGCTGACGGCGTAAATCTTAAGGAACTTGCGCGGCAGTTCAACAATTTCAGCTGTGCGCAGATTGAATCAGTTGTGAACAGAGCCGCTTTGATTGCTTCGCAAAATCAGCGGGAAGAATTTACGCTGGACGATGTGAAAAACGCATTGCGTGAAATTTAAGGAATGCTTTTTATGAATACAAAAAAAGTTGACATGCTGAAGGGTTCCCTTTGGGATAAAATTGTTCTTTTTGCATTGCCTATTGCGGCTTCCAGCATTCTGCAGCAGCTTTTTAACTCTGCGGATGTGGCTGTTGTTGGACGTTTTGCAGGAACTCAAGCGGTGGCGGCAGTTGGGAGCAACTCCAACGTCATCAGTCTTATAATCAATCTTTTTCTTGGCATTTCAGTTGGTTCAAACGTAATAATCGGAAATCTGCTTGGACAGGGAAACAAAAAGAACATTCAGGATGCTGTTCATACTTCGATTGCAGTGGCTTTACTCAGCGGAACGGCACTTGTTTTTATCGGCTTTTTTATTGCCAGACCAATTCTTACGTTGATGGGAACTCCTGACGACGTTATTGACTATGCAGCAGTTTACCTGCGGATTTACTTTGCAGGGATGCCGTTTTTTATGCTTTACAATTTTGGTGCAGCGGTTCTGCGGACTAAGGGTGACACAAAGCGTCCGCTTTACTGTCTTTTCATTTCTGGTGTTGTAAACGTAATCCTTAATCTGATTCTTGTTGTTGTTTTCAAGATGGACGTTGCCGGAGTTGGAATTGCAACTGTTGTTTCTCAGGCCATAAGTGGAATTATGGTTTTGTACTTTCTTATGACAGAAGAAAGCGAGCTTAAAGTCGATTTGAAAAAACTGAGCATAAACGGCACTTATCTTATCCGCATGATAAAAATTGGCGTTCCTGCGGGACTTCAGGGAATTGTTTTTAATCTCTCCAACGTAATAATTCAGAGTGCTATAAACGGTTTTGGTTCCAGCGCTATGGCTGGTTCTGCTGCTGAACTTAATTTTGAATATTTTAGTTTTTACGTTGTGGGTGCCTTTAACCAGACTACGGTAACTTTTACCAGCGTTAATTTTGGTGCTGGAAATATTGAAAGGTGCAAAAAAATATGGCGATACTGCATGATTTCCAGCGTCGCAATTACAGGTGTAATGGTTTTCTTCTTTGTTGTTTTCAGGCATTTCTTTATAAGCCTTTACACTGTTGATCCGGTTGCAATTCAATATGGAGTTCTGCGTATGCTCTGTGTAGAAGCTTTTGACTGCCTTATAAATACTTACGAAATTGGGGCTTCGACTTTAAGGGCAATGGGGCATTCTCTTTTGCCTACAGTTGAAACAATTTTGTGCGTATGCGTCTTCCGGGTGATGTGGATTTATACGGTTTTTGCTCATTTTAAAAATATTTTTGAACCGTTAAAAGCTTTTGGAATTCTTATGCTTGTTTACCCTGCATCCTGGGTTCTGGCAGGTTCTACTGTCCTTACAACTTATTACATAATACGCAAAAAAGAATTCAGAAAAATTCTTTCTGAATAGAGAAACAAACTTTTTAAATAATCAAAACTACACAAAAAAAAGACTGCATTACCTCTGGATGAATTTTCAGAATCATCCGGCAATACAGTCTTTTTTTATACAAACATTCACCTAGAATACAGTAACAACTTCGCCGTCAGGATATTTTTCAGAAACGTATTTCTGAACTTTTTCGCTCTGCAAAGCTTTTACCAAAGCCTTAATCTGTTCGCTGTTTTCGTTACCTGCTTTAACTGCAATAACGTTTACATAAGGAGAAGAAGAGCCTTCAACATAAAGTCCGTCTTTTGATGCGCTGAGCCCTGCTGGAATTGCATAGTTTCCGTTGATTACGGCTGCATCAACATCAGCAAGAACACGTGGAAGAGAAGCAGCTTCAATTTCGCTGAATTTAAGATTTTTTGCATTAGAAGTGATGTCTTCTACTGTTGCTGTGATTCCAGCTTCTGCTTTTAAAGTGATAAGACCTGCATCCTGGAGCAAAAGAAGTGCACGGCCTTCGTTTGTCGGATCATTTGGAATTGCAACTGTTGCCTTGTCCTTTAATTCTGAAAGAGCTTTGATTTTTCTTGAATATACTGCGAATGGTTCAACATGGATTCCACCTGCATTTACAAGATGATAACCACGTTCTTCATTGAATGAATTCATGTAAGGAAGATGCTGAAAGTAATTTGCTGCGATTTCGCCAGATTCTACGGCTTCGTTTGGAGTTACGTAATCTGTGAATTCTACAACTTCAAGCTTGATTCCCTGTTCTGCAAGATCTGCCTTAACAAGATTAAGGATTTCTGCATGTGGCTCAGGTGTGGCACCAACTTTAAGTGTGTCTGAAGCTGATTTTTTGCAAGATGCAAAACCAAGTGCAAGAACTGCTGCTGCAAGTGTGATGATTTTTTTCATTTTTAGACTCCTGCTAATTTAATTTTAATCATTAACAATAATCAGAATAAAATTGAATGTCGCCGTTCAAAGCTGGACTTCTCTCTCCAACATTCAATTTTATTATTGTATCTGCAATGATTAAAACTAATCTATAGTAATTACCTACTATTATAATATGATTTAGTTATAATTGTATTTCACTTTTTAGTCAATCATTTTTATTTTTTTATCGTTTGCTCAACTAATTCGTAAGGGATTTTGTCCCTTATAATAAAGCGGTGAAGAACTTCAAATGGACGCAAGCATACATCTGTGGTTCGGTGCAAAAAAAGCGCCCTGCACATTTAACAGCATAACGGTCCGCAGCGTGGGTTTCCTTCCGCTGGCAGGAAGCATAAAGGTTTTATATTGTATGAAAATCCGATGGTAAAAACAACACTACTATACAAAATAAGATATATACTATAATGATTTTTTTAAGTGCCTGAACTGGCGGTTAGCTCCCAAACTCTACCGGCAATTGCTGGAATTTAATTTTGGGAGGCTTGCGTATGACTTGTGAATGTGTTATTGCTCTGATAACTTGTGTTGCCACAATAATTACTACAGTTATAGCGGTACTCTCTTATCTACACGATAGAAAAGAGTAAAAAATAAAGCCGCCCGGTGTGTCGAAAATGTTGGACGGCTTTTAGCTAAAAACGTGGAGATAACCCAATGTTCGGGCATTTCCTTTCTTTTAATATACCACCAACTCGCTTTTTCGTCAAATCTATTGCAATTCACTTAGAATAAAAAAAAACGCAAATGCTTCTAAATAACAACCTATACAAAATAAAATATATATACTATACTCCTTTTTGGAAGTGCCTGAATCTATGGCGGCGGCTCCCGAACTCAACTGGTTTTGCCAGAATTTGACTTAGGGAGGCTTTGCGGAATGACTTTATACGAAATTCTTTCGTTGGCTATTGATTTAGCCATTCTCATTCTAGCAGTCCTTTCTTACTTAAAAGATAGAAAGAGTTAAAAAGTAAAGCCGCCCAAGTTTGACACACATGGCGGCTTTATCGCTAAATTGTGGAGACGACCGACAGAATCGGGCATTTACGGTTGGTCAAGGCACGCTTACGCTTAAAGCCTTGACTCACCCGTTTGCCGTGTGTATGAATTAATCATACACACCGTCATCCATTTCTTTTAATATACCACCAACTTGCGTTTTCGTCAAATCAATAAAAATCAATATAACACAAAATAAAAAACTGGGCTTGAGCGTTCGCAAGGAGCAACCTGTGGGCTACCAGCACAAGTCCAGCAAAAGCATTTGCATTGTACGGAAAAATCGTACCCGCACTTCCGCGTCAGAGGAAGATTTTAATAATTTCCTTACAGAGCGGGGCTGTCCCAAAAGTAATGACTGCTACACTAAATGTGGTGGTTTCGATAAACTCAACCACCGTAATGAAAACTTATTGGACAGTCCCATGACATCATTTTTATTTTTTTATCGTTTGCTCATCATTTTATTTGCGATTTTTGTTCCGACAAGCTGAATCAGTGCAACCATTATGATAATTACGATTACAGAAACTACCATAACACCTGTGCGGAAACGCTGATAACCGTAACGGATTGCAAGGTCGCCAAGTCCGCCACCGCCTAAAGTGCCGGCCATTGCAGAATAGCTTACAAGAGTTATGACTGTAAGAGTGATGCCGGAAACTACAGAAGGCAATGCTTCTGGAATTAGAACCTTGTAAATAATCTGCCAGTTTGTTGAACCCATTGCGCGAGCAGCCTGAATCATGCCAGGATCAACCTCGTTCAAAGCTGTTTCTGTAATGCGGGCAACAAAAGGAGCGGCTGCAATTGAAAGCGGAATGATTGTTGCTGTTGTTCCTATCGAAGTTCCCAGCACAAAACGAGTAAACGGCAAAAGCACAATCATAAGGATTACAAACGGAAAAGAGCGGAAAACATCAATGATTCGGCTTAAAATCAGATTGAACACCGGCTTTGGAGTAATCCCGTAAGGGTTTGTTATTGACAGCAGAACGCCTAATGGAAATCCTACTAAAAGCGCAAAAACTGTCGAAAAGAAAACCATCTGCAGAGTCTGAACTGTTGATGGCAAAACTAAGCTTAAAATCTGTTCCATAATTATCACATCTCCTGATATGTTGTGCCATTTGTCAATGACAAAACAAAATTTAATATAAAAAAGAAAAGGTTTTAGAAATCAAGATTTTCGGCACTAGACCATCCTGATATTCGTGGATTTAGGAGGACACTTTGTTCCACCATTACCG
>JAFOCI010000093.1 GCA_017381365.1 Treponema sp. | reverse complement strand
TTTCCTTGCCGACTTGCGCATGTAGCGACGCTAGCTAGCGGTTTTGACAGTCGCTTTCTGACTGGCAGTATTTTCATAATGCAAATGCGATTATAAAAATCAATTTTATGCATTACCAATTAAAATTCGAAATTCGAACTAACTTCATAAAGTCTATAAAAAAGAGGAACACAAAATGAAGAAAATCATTTCTGCAATTGTAATTTTTTTTGCAGTTTTTAACTTATTTGCATTTCCAAACTCGCAGTTGATGAATACAAAAGTTGGGAGCATTCCAAAAGACCTGAATGAATCAGTCTTTACAGACCCAAAAACAAAACTTGAACCGCTGGTTAAATCTCTTTTGAATGGTGTTAGCGAAAATTCAATGAAAGTAAGAATCATCCATGACTGGATTTGCAATAACATTGCATACGATACAGACATGTATTTTTCTGGACGAGTTTCTAAGCAAGATTATGTTTCCGTTCTTAAAAAGAAAAAAGGCGTTTGTTCTGGATATTGTTCAGTTTTTAACGAAATGTGCCGGCTTGCCGGTGTTGAATCTATTGGCATAAGCGGATATTCCAAAGGTTTTGGTTACAGCGGAAAATTAGGAAATCAACCAGACCACGAATGGAATGCCGTAAAAATTGGCAACAACTGGAAGCTGGTAGACTGCTGCTGGGATGCGGGCTATGTTGAGGTTAGAACTTTTGTAAAGAAATATTCAACAGAGTGGTTTTTCCTTTCGCCAGAGAAAATGCTTTATTCACATCTTCCTGAAAAAGATGAATACCAGTTTGTAAAAGAAGAAAAACTTAAAACAAAAGAACTGTTTGTAAAAGAACCGTACATTCCAGGCAAATTCTTTAATTACGGTTTTGAACTTACTGATATAATTCCTGACTATACAACAGTCATTACAGGCGAAACTGTCTACACCTTGAAGCTGTCTAAAAACGGAGTTTCTACTTCTACAGCTTTGCTCGAAAAATCAAGCCAGCGTGAAATAGAAAACGCCCTTTGGATTGACCGCAAAGGTAACTCCTTTACTTACTATTTTGATGTTCCGGACAAAAATGATTATAAGGCAGTAATTTTTGCAAAAAACAATTCAGATTTAAACTATAATGACAAATATTCAATTGCAGAATTTGAAAGTGATATTCTTCCAAGAGCACAGAGTATAATAGCATCTAGCCCAGTTGCAGGAAAAACGATTTCTCAAAATGATTTTGATTTGTTCAAAAATTCATTTACTAAATGTCAGGAAAATAACTGCTATTACTACAAGGAGAACCTTTTTGCAACAAAAAGAATTAATGCCGTAAAAAATGTGTTCAAAGCATTAAAAATTCAATCAGGGTTCCTTGAACCTGTTCTTGATTTTGAAATAAAAGCCGCAGATGATTATGAAGGATTTGGACACGTAGACAAATATCCGAATGTGTATACTGGTTACAACTCTACAAAAAACACAACCTTGATTACCCCTAAAAGATCCAAACTGACTGCAGGAGAAACATACACCTTTGAATTTGATTCAAAGGATTATCTTGGTATGGCGCTCACATTTGGTGAAGATTTAATTCCAATGTCAAAAAACGGTACAAACTACAAGATTGAATCAGAAATTCCTGCTGATTGTGAACAGGTTACCATCTACGGAAGCAAAAACGGACGAAATTACGAAGGTTTAATCTATTATGATGTGGAAACTAACTAGCCCGAAATTCTTTTCTAAAAACAGGATTTTGGTGGTATAATCATTATCATAATTTTTTGGGAGAACCAGCTATGAATTTCTTTTCTGACATGAAGGAACTTTTTGTTTGTATCGGGCATGACTTTATAGATTTTTTTTGTAAATTTGGTAAAGAATTCAAGATTGCTTTGGACAAGTCTTTTGGAAAAGCAAAAGATATTGTGGAAGATTTTTCTGATTCTGAAGGAATAACCTTTGAAGATTATAAAAAAAAGGAAGAAGAACACCAGCGTAAACATGCAGAAAAGGAAGCTGAAAAAGAAAAGCGTGCAGCAGAGCGTGAAAAAATAAAAGCCGAAAAGCAAGAAAAAAAACGCAGGATGTATGCGGAAAAGGAAGATAAAAGACAAAAGAAATATGAAGAAAAAACTGCCCGTTATAAAGAAGAACGAGAAAAATGGGAAAAATTGACTGCAGAAAAACGGGCAGCCAGACAAAAAAAAGAAGCAGAACGTCAGGAAGAACTAAAAAAATACAGGGCTGCAAAAGAAGAATTAGATAATGAACAGTTTTGGGCAGACCAATACTCAGGAATCAGATTTTTCCTGGCAAAAACCTTGATTTTTATTGTAAATGCGCTGGATGTCATTATAGACGTCATAATGATTCTTTTTGGAATTTTTATTGTTTTGAAATTTTTTGCAGGAAATGAATATATTAATACATTATATCATAATCTTTTCTTTTTATTTAATTCTCTGAGCAGAATCTATCTTTTAAATTATACGATTTACCTGATATATCTTACAGAAAAATCTTTGGTAACAATGGTTCTTAGTCCTAGAAATAAAATTGAACCAATACTGCTTGTAATAATTACAAATTTGCTTTTTATCATACTGAAACTTATTAATAAATCAATTCAGAGCTATAGTTATTTTGCTATTGCTACACTCATGATTGCAGCACTTTCAATGTTCTTCTTTCAGGTGTCATGCGGAAACAGAGACAGAATTATTAAAATAAAAGTTCTTTTGGCTTTTTGTTTAACAATTGTTATTATTGCAACCATGACTTTTTTTATTTTACTATAAAAGTTAAAAATATTATTTTATTAACTTGAAAATTCAAGTAAATCCATTATAATTTTAGAATATTTATATTAAAAGGAGATTTTTTATGAAAAAAATTATTCTTGCTGCTGTTGCAGCATTCGCTTTAGCTAGTTGTACAACTTACAAACCTATTGCAATTAATGGTGAAATTGGTCCAAAAAAAGGTCAGGCTACTGGTACATCACTTTTTGGTGGTTTGATTAATTTTGGTAACAACACAATTCTTGCTGCAGCAGAAAGCAGTAGCATCACAAGAGTTTCAACTGTTGATGAAAAAATTGTTAACATTTTGGGTGGATTTGTTGTTACAAGAACAACTATCATTTCTGGTGAGTAATTAATTTTCATATAAAAAAACTGCATAAAAATGGTGAAATCTATTTTTATGCAGTTTTTTTTTGCATTAGCGACGGTTTATGCACGTTTTTCGGTGATGACTTTTATTTAAAAAGGGTTTATAATTAAAGAACATTATTTGTAAATCTTTATTTTGAGGTTATATATTATGTTAATGACATCACAGTTGAAAGTTGGTACAGCTTTCATGTATGAAGGAAACCCACTTATCGTTCAGAAGATGCTGGGTCAGCGTTCAGGTCGTGCTGGTATGGTTACAAATCTTCGCGTTCAGAACCTTGTTACAAAATCAACAATGGATCTTGGTATTGATGCCGGCGAAAAATTTGACGAAGTTGATCTTGAAGCACACGTAACAAAGCTTTCTTACATTGATGGCGACAACTACGTTTTCATGGATCAGGAATCTTATGAACAGTTTGAACTTCCAAAGGACAACCTTGGTGATTACGCTGGATACATTACTCCAGATGATGATCTTGAAGTTAAACTTACATTCTACGAAGGCAAACCAGTTGGTATTGATATGCCAGTTCAGGTTACACGCACAATCACTTACTGTGAACCTGGCGTAAAAGGTGATACATCTGGAAAATCTTTGAAACCTGCTACACTTGATACAGGAATCGAAGTTCGCGTTCCATTGTTCATCAATGACGGCGAAAGAATCGTAATCGACACACGCGACGGTTCATTCGTAGAAAGAGCAAAGAACTAATTGACGGGCCCATAAGCTAGTCGTAATTTGCAAGGGGCTGTCCCAAAAGTAATGAGCGCTACACTAAATGCGGTGGTTTCGATAAACTCAACCACCATAATGCAAACTTACTGGACAACCCCTTTTTTTATGGATGAAACTTACAATTTTATATGCTAAAATGAAAGCATGACTAATATCGTTTTATCAAATATATTCATCCGCATTTTTGTTGCGGGTACTATTCTAAGTTTTATAATCAAACATTTCCTTGAATTCATTGATTTTTATGCAAGACTAAAAAACGGCGGAAAACTGCCTTTGGAACTGGAAAACATTCCGGCGGCAAGTGTTTTTGACCGGGAAAAACTTGCAAAAATCAGCGCTTACGAAAATGCAAAATATCTTTTCTGGATTCCAAAATCTTTGTGCGGGCTTGCTATAACATTGATTCTTGTTCTTAGCGGATTTTATCCGTGGCTTTTTAATGTTGTAACAAGATATACAGGTTACCCGTTTGGATTTACCAGCACTTATTTCTGCGCATTTCTTTTTTTTGTCCTTGCCGGTGTTCCAGAAGGAATTATTTCTATTCCATTTGATTTAATTAAAGAATTTGTGATTGAAAAGAAATTCGGTTTTTCAAAAATGACTTTTAAACTCTGGATTTTGGATCAGATTAAAGAAATGGTAGTTTCTTTGATTATGTCTGCAATTCTTATGGCAGCCATGATTGCAGTTCTTGTGATTTTCCCAGACAAATGGTGGATTCTTTTAGTCTGCGTGCTTTTTGCATTTACGCTCATAATGCAGGTGCTTTACCCTCTTGTAATTGCTCCAATGTTCAACAAATTTACACCGCTGGAAGATGGCGAACTAAAAGAAAGAATTTCCCGGCTTATGACAAATCTTGGATTTAAGGCAAACGGAATTTTTGTAATGGACGCATCAAAAAGAAGCGGACATTCAAATGCATATTTTGGCGGAATGGGAAAATCAAAACGCATTGTGCTTTACGATACTCTTATAAAACAGCTTACAACTGACGAGCTTGTTGCTGTTCTTGGCCACGAGCTTGGTCATTACAAGCTGCACCACATTATACGCAGATTTTTAGTAATGATTCCTGTGGAACTTATTCTGATGTTCGTGCTTTTTAAGATTGCGCAGGGAACTTCTATTTACACAGGTTTTGGATTTGCAATTGCAGATGTTCAGATACAGTCTGTTCAGTTCATAGGACTTTTCCTTGCAAGCCTTGTTGCAGGTTCTGTTGACGAATTTATTCCGCCAATCATTAATACTTGTTCCAGACGGGATGAATACCAGGCTGATGCTTTTTCTGCAAAGCTGACAGGAAATCCAGATGCGCTGATTTCTGGTCTTATAAAACTGAACAGCGAAAACTTAAGCGAACTTTTGCCACCAAAGCTTTATGTTATATGGAATTACAGCCATCCGACTTTGATTGAAAGAATTCGGGCATTGAAAAAAAACTGATTTTTGCGAAAAAAACATAGCACTGCCGCAGCAGCATTCTGTTGCGACGCGTAAGGCACTGTAGGGGCGCCGCAGGCGAAGACCGCAGGGAAGTAGTAACCGAAGGTTACGGATGACCGAGGACTTAGAGCGTTAGCGAACCCCGAAAGCGCCTGCCCTGAACGTAAGTGAAGGGATACGCCCTGAATACCTGAAAATTTTAATTTTTTTTACTCTTAAAACAGAACAATCTAAGAAGCATAACAAGACCCCGGAAACACAGTTCGACCGTCATGGAAATCCAGATGCCAGTAAGCCCAAAAGGTTTTATGAGAAGAATTGACAGAACTATGCGGACTCCCCACAAACTTATTAACGAAAGAATTCCAGGAACCAGTGTGTCGCCTTTGCCTCGGAGTGCGCCGGAGGCTACGATTGCAGCGGCGTACATTGGCTCGGCAAAAAGCTCGATTCTAAGGACTTTTATGGAAAGGGCACGGATTTCGTTGTCTGGAGTAAGAAAATTAAAAACGTAAGGACAGATAAAATACATCAAAACGCCAGCTAAAGTCATTACAAGCATTCCAGAAATTACCGTTATAAATGAAAAGGAACGGGTTAAATCTTTTCGGCGGGCACCTGCACTTTGGCCTACAAGAGTGATGGCGGCTTCCTGAATTCCGTAGCCCGGCATGTAGCAGAGTGCTTCTGCAGTGGTGGCAAAGGAATTTGCGGAAAGGGCAACGCTTCCTAATGGAGCCACCATTTTTGCAACTACTACCAGGGCACCTGTAAATGCTGAACTTTCTACGGCGATTGGCATACCGATTTTTAAAGCCTTTGCCACAACATTTAAATTAAGCGAAAAATCTTTGAAACCCCGTAAATTCAGATATTCTGATTTTAAAAGTGTATAAAAAACGATTATTGCCGCAACTACAAGGGCTGAACAGGCTGAACCGATGGCGGCGCCTGTAACGCCCAGCTTAAAAACGAAAATAAAAACGCTGTTAAAAATTATATCTAAAAAACAGAGACAGGCGTTTAATACGGCAGGAAGCTTCATGTTGCCGCTGCATTGCAGCATTCCTGTCATCAGAGTTACCAGAATAAAAAATGGGGCGGAAAGTCCGAAAATAAGGAAATAATTTGATGCATCAGAAAGAATTTCTGGTGCGCCGCCCAGCCAGACTGGTAATTTTTTGCATAATAAAGCTGAAAGTCCTGCCAGAAAAACTGAAAACATGATACAGACATAAATTGACTGAATTAATATCTTTTTTGCCTTTTTCTGTTCGCCAGCTCCTACTGCGTGAGCTACTTGTACTGTAAAACCAATGCAGAGTGCGTGAGAAAGGCTGCTGATTACCCATATTGAAGATGCCACAAGACCGATTGAGGCGGAGGAATTTGCGCCTAGCGAACCGACCATGGCGGCATCTATATACTGCATTATAATAGAAGAAATCTGTGCAATTACGCCGGGAATGCTAAGCCGCCAGACAAAATTCATCTGCTGTTTTAGCGAAATATTGGAAGACTGTTCTAATAATTTTGAAAGGTCAAAATTTTTGCTGCTCACGGTCAAAAGTATACGAATTAAAAGAATGAATGTCGAGATATTTTGTGAAAGGGGGGTTCGCTGGGGGAAGGGGCGTTCGCAAGGGTGCAGGGGCGTGGGGGCGTGTGGCATTGTTTTTGGGGCGTTCGCAGGGAGCAAGAAACGCGTGTATGATTTTTCCCAACAGACGTGAGATTTTTTTGTAAATTTGAATTTTATGTACATATTCATTATTATTTTTGAGGGGTAATGCAATGATTTATGAAAACCAGACATTTGATCAGGAAAGAGCACTTTACGGCATAAAGGATTCATTAATAAAAAACTGTCGATTTGCTGGTCCTGCAGACGGTGAATCATTTTTAAAAGAATGTAAAAACATTGAAGTATCATCTTGCTTTATGGATTTACGCTACCCTCTTTGGCATGTAACAAACGGCAAAATTTCTAACTGCGAAATGACAGAAAATTGCCGTGCAGCACTCTGGTACGACAGCAACATTGAGATTTCAAACTGCACCATGAACGGAATCAAAGCACTGCGGGAATGCAGAAACGTTTCTCTAAAAAATACTTCTGTAAAATCACCGGAATTTATCTGGAAAGTTGACGGGCTTACTATTGAAGGCGTTAATATTTTGGAGAGCGAATATCCTTTTTTTGAAGTAAAAAACGCAAAAATCTGTCACCTTTCCATGAAAGGAAAATATTCATTTCAATATGATGAAAATATTGAAATCAGCAGCAGCTATTTTGATACAAAAGATGCATTCTGGCATTCAAAAAATATGACTATCAGAGATTCTGTCATAAAAGGCGAATATCTTGCCTGGTATTCAGAAAACCTTACTTTCATAAACTGCAAAATTATTGGAACCCAGCCTTTCTGCTATTGCAAGAATCTTGTTCTTCAGAACTGTTCAATGGAACAATGTGATTTGGCTTTTGAACGCTCAGAAGTCAGGGCAGAAATCACAAGTAGAATCGACAGCGTTAAAAATCCGTTGAATGGATTCATAAAAGCCCCGGAAATTGGGAATATTATCATTGATGAATCATTCAACGGAAAAACCGACTGTAAAATTTTAGTCTGAAAAGTTTTCTGCCAAAAAAAATCAGATTCTCGGCTCTACTTTTTTCAGTTCTATTTTTTCTGCACCTTGTTCACCAATTCTTTTCCGCTTAAGAAAGAACTGAAATTATTTAAAGTTACTTCCGCAATATTAGAGAGTGCGGTGGTTGTAAGGAATGCCTGATGACCTGTAATCAGAACATTAGGGAATGTCAAAAGACGAGCAAGAACATCATCCGCAATAATTTCTGCCGAACAATCTTTAAAGAAAAAAGCACTTTCTTCTTCATAAACATCAAGGGCGGCACCTCCAATATGCTTGTGTTTCAAAGCATGAACAAGAGCCTTTGTATCTATCAGCGCTCCTCGCCCTGTATTTATGATTACAGCATCGCTTTTCATCTTTTTCATGTTGTCGTGATTTACAATATGATAAGTTTCGTCTGTAAGAGGACAATGGAAACTAAGAACATCGCTTTCCTTGAAAATAGTGTCTATATCAACATACGAAAAACCTTTTTCCTTTGCCCATTTTTCGTTTGGAAATGGATCATAACAAATTACTTTCATTCCAAAGCCTTTAAGAATATCTGCCATGCACTGCCCGATTTTACCAGTACCAAAAACACCGGCAGTAAGACCGAATAAATCACGGCCAGTCAAACCTTCTATGTTAAAATTCACGGTTTTTGTACGCAAATATGCCTGTGGAATATGTCTTGTAAGAGAAAGCAAAAGCGCAGCCCCATGTTCTGCAACAGCATGAGGCGAATATGCCGGAACCCGCACAACCTCTATACCTGCTTTTTCGGCCGCAGCAAGATCCACGTTATTAAAACCTGCACAGCGCAACAAAATTATTTTTATTCCACAATTTTTCAAAATCGAAATTACATCCGCATTTACAACATCGTTTACAAAAACGCAGACTGCATCAAAGCCTTTTGCAGTGAGCGCCGTTTTTTCATTCAGCTTGAAATCAAAAAAATCAATTTCATAACCAAATTTTTCATTTTCCTTTGTGAAGGCTTCCTTATCATAGGAACGAGTGTCAAAAAAAGCGATTTTACTCATGTGCAACTCCTTTTTTTTATTTAGTTCGAATTTCGAATTTTAATTGGCAATGCATAAAATTGATTTTTATAATCCCATTTGCATTATGAAAATACTGCCAGTCAGAAAGCGACTGTCAAAACCGCTAGCTAGCGTTGCTACATGCGCAAGTCGGCAAGGAAACTACCGTTTCCGACTTGTGCATGTTTTTGCCAGCATCTTTCTTCCTTCCCGTATTTTCATAATTAAACAATTTTTTTACAAAATCAATTTTATGTTTAATTTTCAAAAAACTCGAATTTCGGGCTATTTATTTTAAATATAATACAAATAATTCAAAAATAGAAATTTATTTTGCCGCATTTTGCTTACGCAAAACCAGGCTTTTCGCGCTTCGCCGTCTTCGCGGCTCATTCCTCCACTCCGTTCCGGAACTAAAGGCGCTACAATCCTTTGCGGATTTGCATTCATTCCGTTTTTTTTGCAAAACTCTTATTTTTTATTATTTTTTTTCCAAATCACTTGACAACATCCATTTTCTGCGGTAATATACCACAACAATACGACGCGGGGTAGAGCAGTTGGCAGCTCGTCGGGCTCATAACCCGGAGGCCGCAGGTTCGAGTCCTGCCCCCGCTATAGAAGAAAACTTCAGTTTTGATGCTGAAGTTTTTTTTGTTTTAAATGGAATTTGTATTTTGACAGTGCAGGACTCGAAGCGGAGCGAACGCCGACCGAATAGGTAGGAAAAGGCGGCAGGGAGGCCGCCGGCAGTGAGCGTAGACGCCGTGGAAGGAGCAGACAGGAAGTCTGCGACTGTAACGGCGAGTCCTGCCCCCGCTATAGAAGGCATCTGTTTTTTAACAGGTGTCTTTTTTGTTTCACGGGCTCACGAGCCCATAAACAAAACCGCAGGCACATCACCTGCGGTTTTCATTTTTAAGGAAAGTAACAAAAAGGCATCTTGGCTTTTTACAGCAACCAACGAAAATACCTATCAGAGTGGACGAATAAATGCAATATTACAGTGTAATAAGGTATATTCAAATCTGTTATTCTCTAATCTGTCTGAATACACGAACCATAAATTCTTTTTTCCACAAAGGAGCAAGAAACTCAGTAGTTAAAGATTAATAATCATCTTTACACATACACAAAGAATAATCGATTCCTGGATAAACAGAATCCCAATACTCTTCTTGATTTTGACGACTATGTTTCTTTTGATACTTACTTTGGATTTTTCTTAGTTCCTGGACAATCGCTTTGTCAGAAACAATTCCTTGTAAATGGACTGTAATTCTTGTAATCCGATTGTAGACTTTAGGCGAAGTATAAATGCGATTGCTATCTATGCCACTGACATAGGAACGAAGTTGACAAACTTCCTTTTGGCAACCATGTGCAATTACTTCTGACCTAACCTCCAGAGAATTAAAAAAATCTTTTAGTTTCTTTTTCATAGAAACCTCCTTAAAAATGATTTATTTTGAGTTCGTAAAAACTCTTATAAACACATTAAGGATACAGGTAGTATAACAGTAAATATGATACTAAACAAGGAACTTTAAGAATTGTTCTCCGTTACATCAGACTGCTTCATATAACAGAGAAGGAAAAGTTACCATAATCAGAGAACTTTTACTAAATGTACGGGATATCCTCGAACTTGCATTTGTATGCGACGGCTGGGTTTTCAGTCATGTAGGGTTTTCAAAAACTGCATTCCAATACATGAAACAAATTTTAAATTTTAAGTTTAATGAAACATACATATTACCATGATATATTAAAATGTCGGTTACGTCAGAGATAGCCGCTGCGGCTTTTTTCATTGTCATCAATGAAATTATGCGACAGAGGAGTGCTGCCCTCTACCGACTTTTATTTGGAGATATTTATATGATTCCACAAATTACAACTGATGATTTCTCTTTAGGTTATTCGCCAGAAAAGATATATTTCACAAGCGATTTACATCTGTTTCATACAAACATAATTAAATACTGTAACCGCCCTTTTGAATATTCAGCAGAAGGTTGTACTAAAATGAATGAGTTCATTCTTAAAAAATTTGATGCACTTCCAGAAGACTGTTTAATTTGGAATTTTGGCGATGTATTTTTGAATCTGCGTTTGGGAAATGATCGGATAATGCAAGACATTATGCGGATGAAAAAGAACCGAAAACTGTGCCTTATTCTTGGAAATCATGATTTTGGGGCACGAAAAAAGCCTTTTCCGAATTATATTGAATACTTTAAATATCTCGGTTTTGATGCAATATACAAGGAGCCACTTCAGTATGGAAATTATGTATTTTCGCATGAGCCTGTTTTTCTCGAAAAGGACAGTGACCTTGTAAATTTTCATGGCCATACTCACGAAAAAATGGTTAGCGAAGATTATTTTCTAAACGAGTATAATAAATCTTTTCCGCATAAGAAAGTAAATCCAAAACAATACAAAAATATCTGTATGGATGCGAATGATTTTCAGATTTTGAAGTAGGAAGATATTATAAAAGCTTGCGGATATGATTATATCTAAGATTAAATATTATACAGATCCCATGGTTCTCGCAGTAGTTTTTAATGAATACGAAGCTGTAAAAACTTTAATAGAAATATGAAAATGCAAAAAAGATATTAGCACTGTTCAAAGAAAAGGCGGGGTTACAAGAAATTGAAATTCCTTATTTGTGGGGCGCAGAATGTTCGTATCAGGCAACATGCCAGGCAGGAGAAATAATCCGGTCACCAGGTTTGTTCAGAAATGCAATTGATGAAGAAGAAATCGGAAATATTTTTCGCTGGGCTGCAAACGAAAAGATGGATGAACTTTTGAATACTTATTCATTATGATAAAATCTTGCAAAAATTCTTTCATACCCTTATAATCTACTTAAAGTGGTTAAAAAATATAGATTAAGTAGATTATAAAGATGTTTTTATGATAATTGGTCGCAAAGAAGAAATTGAACTCCTCAAAAATATTACAAAAGATGACAGGTCACATTTTGTAGCTGTTTATGGGCGAAGACGTGTTGGAAAAACATTCCTTATCAGAGAATCTTATGATTATAAATTTACTTTTCAGCATGCTGGTTTGTCAGATGGTGGTCTAAAAGATCAGCTCTTCGCATTTACATCATCACTAAAAGAATCAGGATATAAGTTTAAGAGAAAGCCTGAAAACTGGCTCGAAGCATTCGAAGGATTAAAAGATGTAATCCGCGAGTCTCAGGAAGAAAAGAAAATCATTTTTATAGACGAACTTTCATGGATGGATACGCCTAAGTGTGATTTGATGATTGCTCTTGAAAACTTCTGGAATGCCTTTGCATCTGCCCGAAAAGATGTAATTCTTATTGTATGCGCTTCAGCAACTTCCTGGATGCTCTCTAAAGTTGTGCATAATAAAGGAGGTCTTTATAACAGACTTACAGAACAGATTAAACTTCAAGTTTTTTCACTTAAAGAATGTGAAGACTTTGTAAAATCAAATGAACTTGCGTTTAATAGAATTCAAATTCTTCAATATTATATGATTTTTGGCGGCGTTCCTTTTTACTGGAGTTTTTTGAAAAAGGGGCTTAGTTTGGTTCAGAATATCGATTCCATCTTATTTGAAAAAAATGCTCCACTAAAAAAAGAATTTGAATATCTGTATGCTTCGATTTTTAAGAATCCGAAAGTCTATCTTAAAATAATAAATGTTCTTGGTACAAAAAAAATCGGTATGACCCGAGAAGAAATCATTGAAAATACAGATATTCCTAATTCTGGAGATTTAACCGTAAAACTCGATGAGCTTGAAAGCTGCGGATTTATAAGAAAATACAATGCATTTGGAATGAAAACCAAAGGTGCAATTTTCCAGCTCATAGATAATTTCAGTTTGTTTTATTTTAAGTTTTTAAAGAACTATCCAACTGATGAACATTACTGGGCAAATCAAATAAATAATCCGGCCTTAAATAACTGGCTGGGTCTGGCTTTTGAAAGGGTCTGTCTTGAACATATAAAACAGATAAAAATAAAGCTTGGAATTTCTGGAGTTCATACAGAAGTAAATTCCTGGTCTTGCAAAAAAGATGTTGAAAAAGGAATTTTTGGCTCTCAGATAGATTTACTTATAGTACGCAATGACCAGATTATTAACTTGTGCGAAATGAAATATTCAGGAACAACATATACCTTAAAGCAGGAAGCAGATGAAAAAATCCGTAACAGAATAAGCGACCTTGCAACTGTTACCCAAACAAAGCATGCAATCTTCCCTACATTGATTACAACGTATGGCTTAGCACAAAACGGATATTCCTCAAATATTCAGTCTGTTGTTACTGTGGATGATTTGTTTGTATAGTTTTTAACCCGGAGGCCGCAGGTTCGAGTCCTGCCCCCGCTATAGAAGAAAACTTCAGTTTTGATGCTGAAGTTTTTTTGTTTTAAAGGGAATTTCTATTTTTGACAGTGCAGGACTCGAAGCGGAGCGAACGCCGACCGAATAGGGAGGAAAAGGCGGCAGGGAGGCCGCCGGCAGTGAGCGAAGACGCCGTGGAAGGAGCAGACAGGAAGTCTGCGACTGTAACGGCGAGTCCTGTCCCCGCTATAACAGACCACTCAGAAATGAGTGATTTTTTGTTTTAACTGGAATTAAGTGAAGTCAATAAAGTAGGGCTTGGCGTAGAAATCACATCTAATTTAAACTGCGGTTTTAAACCAAAGTTTTTGTTGCAAAGTGAGGTTCTATGGCTAAGCCTTATTTATTATTCAAAATGCCTTCTGGTATATGTTCGTGTGTATGTTTACTTGAATAATTTTCTAACTCGGTTTTAATTCGGTTTTAACTCGGTAATTCGAATTAAAAATAATTCTAACTCGATAAACCGAGTTAAAACTGCATTATTGAGCCGATAAACTTGATTTTTTGAGCCAATATATCTTATCATTTTCGTATACTTGAGCCGATAAATTACGTGAGGCGAAATATGGAATACATACTTAATAAAAAAAACATCCCCATTCTAAGATATGCAGAAAACAAGGGTTATATTGAAGTTCTGCAGGTTTATAACAAGGAACACCTGCCTGTAGCTTTGTTTCTCAATGGAAAACCTTCTGCAGATAATCTTTATGCCCTGAATGAAAAAATGGAGCAGTTTCTGGATAACCGCCTTATTCCTTCTACCCGACCTCATTTTAAGGAAGCTCTGGAAGAACTTGAAATTCCTTCAAACTATGAACTTGCCAAAAAGAGCTGGTTTTTAAGTCTTTCTGACCAGTACTGGATTTGTCCTGTTGAACTTAAAGATAAACTCTTTTGGGAAGATATTAATTTCTTTACCAATGATTATGATCCGGCAATCGGACTTCGCCTTACAACTAACTCAAAGAGTCTGAACAGGAACTCCAGTTCCTACTCTCCAGATAATGCGACTAACGGAGAACTTTCCAAACGCTGGTTCAAAAAGGATGGAATCAATTATCTGGAAAAAGCTGGAACCGGAACCGAACAGCAGGAACCTTTGAATGAAGTCCTTGCTTCTGAAATCTGCAAACGCCTCAATATTGCTTATGTGCCTTATTATCTTACAATTCGTGATGATAAATACTTCTGTTACTGCCCGGATATGATTGATGAATCAACTGAACTGGTTCCAATGGATGCTGTTTATCAGGATTTGCATTTGATTGATGGAAAATTCTACGACTATGAAGAGCTTATAAAACGCTGCGAGAACTTGCAAATTCCAAATGCGGAGACGGATTTATTAAAAATCATTCTTGTTGATTACATCATGGCTAACATTGACCGCCATTCCTACAATATAAGCTTTATAAGGGATTCAAATACACTTCAGTGGAAAGGCATAGCTCCAGTATATGACACAGGAAAATCCATGTTTCTAAATCTTCTTGATTTTGAAATGAATATGATTTCTTCAGGTCAGATTGGAGCAAAACCTTTTTACGAAACCCAGTCAGAGCAGATAAGCAAACTCCCTGTTTCAAAAATTGCTTCCACTATCAATCTTGAAAATCTTGATGGAATCGACGATTGGTATACTGATTTCCTAAAACCTCTTAAACGACTTACAGAAGAAAAAAAAGCCGCTCTGGTAAAAAAACTTCGTGAAAGAATCGAAGAAACAAAATCAATTCTTACTACGCACAAAACAGATACTAGTGCCTCAAAAGAAAAACTCTCGAATGCCGACATTGTTTATGCAGCACTGAAACAAAATCCGAAACAGACAAAGGAAGAAGTCTCTAAAGCTACTGGTCTTTCAAGAGCAACAATCACACGAACTTACAGTGAGCTTAAAAAACAAGGAAAAATTCATCACGTTGGGTCCAATAAGACGGGGTATTGGGAAGTTAGATAAGAGAGAGAATCTATACAAAAATAGATTTTATAGTAAAAGCATTCTATTGATGCTACAATTATAAATATATCAAAAAAAAAGACATAATCATGGCAAATCCGCCCTTCAACTTAAGCAACTCGTGGAGCGACTTGGCTTGGGAGCGAGGGGAAGACCTTCCCCTCCTTTTTATAAAATGCAAGGAATTACAACAATGCCAACAGATAATAAAAGTGAAATCGTGATTTTTAAGACAGCGGACGAAAAGATTTCTGTTGATGTTCGTTTTGAAGGAGAAACTGTCTGGCTTACTCAGGCTCAGCTGGTGGATTTGTAAGGTTCGAGTAAGGCAAATGTAAGCGAACATATAAAGCATATTTTTGAAGAAGAAGAACTAAAAGAAGATTCAGTTGTTAGGAATTTCCGAACAACTGCGGCAGATGGAAAGTCATATCAGACAAAATATTACAACCTCGATATGATTATCTCCCTGGGCTACCGTATAAAATCCAGGATTGCTAAGCAGTTCCGTCAGTGGGTAACAAAGCGGCTGAATGAATATATCCGAAAAAGCTTTACGATGGACGATGAACGGCTTAAAGAAGCTAGTGGCGGGGACTATTGGAAAGAGCTTTTGGCTCGTATTCGTGATATTCGTTCTTCTGAAAAAGTGCTGTATCGCCAGGTTTTGGATTTGTATGCTGCAAGTGCTGATTATAATCCTAAGTCGGCTGAATCTGTTGCATTTTTTAAGATGGTACAGAATAAGCTGCACTATGCGGTAAATCGTCAGATAGCGGTAGAAATTATATACGACAGGGCAGACAGTGAAAAAGATTTTATGGGACTTACTTCGTTTAAGGGAGCAGATGTTACTTTAGAAGATGTTCGTATTGCCAAGAATTATCTTTCTGAAAAAGAACTTAAAAAACTGAATGCGCTTGTTTTGGCCTTTTTTGACATGGCAGAGTATCAGGCAGAAAATCACAACGTTATGCACATGAGCGATTATGTAGAGCAGCTTGACCGCACAATAAAATCTGTTGGCGAAGAAGTTCTGGAAGGCGCCGGAAAAATCAGCCACAAAAAAGCCATGAAAAAAGCAGAAGTTGAATATAGAAAGTATTAGGTAAAAACTCTTTCTTCCGTAGAAAAGGCGTATATTGAGACGCTTAAAGAATTGAAGAGGATTGAGGGGAAGAAGAAGTAGCTGATGTTGTAGGTTTCTTTTCCTCCAAAAAGTAAAATAACAATCCTTCTTATTTTACTTTTATGGAAAATTAAGTTATTACTTCTACTTACTTTCTGAAGAAATACAGTTTTCAAGATATAGTAAAAGTTCATTAAATTTGTAAGCTCTTTTCTTTTCAAAGAAAATAAACAGTGAAACTACTAGAGGAAATACAAAAATAAAAATTGAAATTGTGCTAAGTGGGGTTTCTAGTTTCGATACTTCCTCGATGTTTCTTGCAAATAAATAAATTAAACTAAATAAACTAACATTCTGTATCCCTTCAAAAAAGATAGAATATTGATTATCAAATTTTGTTTTTTCAAGTGATAAATATTCTTTAAATTCAGCTAATATTCCTGGATTTTCTATATTTAATTTATCTATCAATTTCATAATTTCTGATTTTTTTTCTCTATAGTTATTAAAATTCTGAACAATTGAATGTGCGGAAATTTTTTGAAATTTATATAAGTGCTTTGAAGTACAAATAAAACCTATAATTACATAGATTAGCTGAATGGCATAGGAAACAATAAAAAATAACATAGAAATTGTTTCAAACAATTTCTTTTTTATCAAAATTACTGATACAATTTCGAAAATTAGTGGAATAAATGTAAAAATAATTGTATGTTTAAAGTCCTTAAATGTAAATGATATACGCTTTTCATTTTTTCCCAAAATTTTTTCAATCAATAAAATCAAATCTTTATCCATAATTTCACTACCCCTTAATAAATTCCCCGTCAATCTTTTCCTTAGCACTTTCCCTTAGGCTAGTGAATTTCTTCCACTCAATAATTTTGTAATGCTGTAAGATTCCCAATACAACAGGAGCTGCAATTTGTAAACTTTGGCTTATCTGCATAAGACGGTCCAATGTAAAATAATGACGGTACTGAGTTCCTAGCTCAAGAATCTCATCGGTGTGAAGTAATTCAGAAGCTTTAGTATCGGCCTGAATTTCCAGTTCTGAACTGGCGCTTGAATCCATATTATCAAGGCAGCCTTGTTTCAGGTGCTTTAAATGCAAAAGAATATGCGAGATTTCGTGAGCAATAACAAACCAGAAGTTATCAACTCTATCGTAGCGGGCTGTATAGACAATGAATGGATTTTCTCCGAGTGTAAAAGCTGCGCCATCAAGATATGTTTTTTGCAGATGACTTAGAACAAAAAAGCCAACGCCACAGGAATGTAAATCAGAAATAATTTTATTTATTCCGTCTTCCTGCAAAGTGTAAGAGCAAAGGTTTTCTGCAATTTTTTCTAAGCCTGCTTTATGGTATGAAGGAAGGCTGATTTGTTCTGCATAAATTTTTGCAAATTGATACCACACCTTGCAATATGTCAAAGTGTAATCAAAATCATAGTTTGTCTGGCGGGCGCAGAAGTTCATTGCATAATTTTGGGGAACTGTTTCTTCATTGCCAAAAATACGTTTTCGTTCGGCTTTTATTCCATAAACAGTTGAAACATCATTTACAAACCAGCCTTTCTTTTTCATTTCGTATACAGGCATAAGTTTTCTGAATTCTGCTTTTGCCTGAGTGATTTCTTTCCTTTCTGAAGGTTTTTCTTCCAGCTTTCTAAGCTGATATTTTGCATCAAGATTCAACCACATTTCTGCAGAAGTAGAAAATGTTTTTCCAAGTAATTCTGCAGTTTCTGGAGTGATAGCCTGCTTATTGTTCAAAATGAGATTTACACTCTTTGTTGATAATCCTAAGATTTCTGCAAGATCATCCTGCTGCCAGCCAAGTTCTTCAAGTGCATCTTTGATAATGTCTCCAGGTCCTGGATTATAAAAAGGCTTTAATGTTTTGGACATGTTCTTAGTCTCCATAATGTTTTGTTAAATCATAAAGGCCAATAATGCCGATTGTGCATTCATTATTGATCCACTCAATTTCCATTTCCAGACGCCAGGTTCTGTCCATGCGCATAGAATATCTATTGTTTCCCTGCAGATGTTCAAAACGATACGATGGAAAATTCCATAAATCTTGAATAACTGTAGCCGCAGATAATACATCGACAGCACGAACAAGCTTTTTTACAATTTGAGCTGGTACGTTCTTGTATTTTTTTGAGGAACTTGTCTGGTATAAAAGTTTTAATTCTTCATTAACAAACTTTACTTCCATGTATTACCTTATACGTAATATATAATATATCGGTTTATTTTGAATTGTCAACGGTAAAAAGAGGTCGCGGGTAATATCTATCTTTCCTATTTGCTGTTGGTCAGGTTAGCATGGTATTTTCTGTATTTTGTAGTATAATTTCATAATTGAAGAATAAGGAGTTTTGATTATATGTCCGATTACAACGAAGAAGCCTATGAAAATGCACTGATTGAGTTGTTCCAGAATATGGGGTGGGAACATGTATATGGGCCTAATGTTGATCGCGACTGGCATTCTCCGCTTTATGATTCTGTTCTTGAAGATTCTATCCGACGTCTTAATCCAAAGGCGGCACCTGAAGCAATTGATGAGGCTCTTCTTAAACTCCGACATTTTGAAAATGCTGAACTTAAAAAGAAAAACGTTGTTTTTATGGAATACCTGCAAAACGGTATCGAGGTAAGTTATCATCAAAATGGCGAAACTAAATCTGACATCATTTATATTGCTGATTTTGAAAATGCCGGAAAGCCTGGCGACAAAAACTCTTACATTGTTGCAAATCAAAGGACATTTATAGAAAACTCAAACAAGCGGCCGGATATTCTTCTTTTCTTGAATGGACTTCCAATCTGTCTTTTTGAATTGAAATCTCCAAGCCGTGAACAGACTGATGCTAGCGAAGCTTAAACTCAGATTCGCAACTACATGCACGAAATTCCTTCTATGTTTATTTACAACTGTATCTGTGTAATGAGCGACCAGTTTATTACTTTATATTTGGGCGTTACCGCCGACAAGCGGCAGTCGGGCTACTCCAGGTTCCGCTATCGCTACAGCCTCCTCACTTCGTTGCGGTGGCCGGCTTCGCCGCCTTGCGTATCCCAAACGCTTTAAATAAGATTTCCTAAAAATCTATCTCTTCATATTTATATTTATATAAATATGGCTCGCCCATAAATTCGTAGTCTGATTCACAAAAATTAAAAATAACTAGATTTGTTCCAAAATATAATGAACTAGGATATAAAATGCCTTTTATTCCTTTCTGCTTACAAATATCTGCTACATAACGAGGAACAAAATACTCAGGTTTCCAGCAAATATCACTGCTTTGCGATTTTGTAATTTTTCCTGATATTAAAAGCCCTGCAATAGCTATAGGTAATTCTGTTACTTTAGGTGGATTTGAATTATAATATTCATAATATTCTTTTGTTAAATCAAGAACATTATCTATTTCCTTTATCTTTATTTTCTGCATCCAGCAAATACAACTTTTATTGTGTGAACACTCTGCTGCACATAGATATTCTGAATTACCAAGATAAAAATGAGACTGTCCATAATGATTAAATCGACCTTCAGGAATTGTAGCCGTTTGTGGAGGTGGATACATATCTTTTTGCGTAAAAATACTTGAATCAGAAGGTATTCTGGCTCTATAACATTCTTGATTTTTTATAGTAATAGTTTCAAGAATCTCAATTCCTCTAATCAACTCTTTTCCGATTTTATGGAATGCACCCAAATAAGGATATTTACATAAAAAATTATAAAATTCTTCGATTTTTGGTTTTGACTTTTCAGAAATTGAATTAAGAATAAAATTATATTTTTCTTTTTCTGCCAACGAAAAATCTACACAAACATCTGTGAATGCATCCAAATCATTTCCACATACAGGGCATCTTATTGTTTCATATATTTTTTCATGCCATTTTTCTGGTATGTCTAATTCATATAGCAATTCATTGAATTCGTATTGCTGACCATCTACAAAATAATACTCATCATCTTCCTTATCATATGGCTGATCACAGAAACAGCTAACAAGACAGTTTTTAATTTTATTCAAATATTTTTTTGGAATCCCAGAATACTCATATTCAGATAAATCCAGCATGTTCTGACCTCATAATAGTTTATATAACTATAATATTAATTTTATGATAGAATCATGTTTATCTCAACCGTCCCGCAATTACACCAATCAGTTCAAGATTCTCATTTGATAAATGATTCAACTTCGGGAGAATATCTTGCAAATTTTGTTTGATAGCTTTTTGTTGTTCATTCTTTCCGGTTACAAGATATTCAACATTTGTATTCAGTTCTTTTGCGATTTTTAAGGCTTGTTCAGCATCAGGCAGACGGTCTTTAGTTATCCATGATTGTAATGTATTGTAGCTAATTCCTACAGCTGCAGCCAAATCTTTTTGAGTTATAAGGTTATAATCCAATTCTTCTTTTACGTTCTGCCAAAATTGTAACATATTATGGCAAAGATAATACAAATGGATTTTCAAAACGAAAATTTGATACATTTGGATTGTTATGATAAAATATAAATCCAATTGGATTATTATTTATTGAATAACAAGACAATCGGATTTTTGCAAACAAAAAATTTGGAGGCTTATATGGGAATAGCAATATTAATTACTTTTGGAGTAATAGTTGTTTTTGTGATGGCTTTTAAGAAGAACACATCTGAAACAACCGTAACTAGAAAAGATGAAAACGGTAATATCATTACTGAACATCATGAAACAGTTCATCATACAGCGGGACAGAGTGCAGCCCGTTTCGTTGTAGGGCTTTTATTTACAATAATATTAATCGTCGTAATTCTGTTTGCTACGATTATATAAAAATCTAAAAATATAGAGGTGTAAAATGAAGAAATTTATTCTAAGTTTATTTCTATTGACGGTATTCAGCGGAATCTGTTTTTCTCAATCAAAAAAGTTTGAAGGATATGACAATATGCCCTGGGGAACAACTTTAGAAGAATTTAAGAAACAAAATCCAAGTGCTTATGATAAAACTAAAGCAGATAATATAATAAGAAATGAGAAATTATATTACAAGGATGGAAATTCTGTTACAAGAGTATATAGATTTTTTGATAATAAACTCTGTTGGGGAAGAACTGTTTATGAAGATCCTTCAGAAGCAACCTGTGACGCAATTATTGAAAAACTAAAAGAGGAATATGGCCCATTGTATGATTTCAATGAAGGAAAGGACAAAGACAACGAATATTTTATTTTATCATGGTATCCTTCTACAAATTTAACAGTGATGTTTGAACTTCAACAAATCTATAATGCATATGGACGGGTATCATCAACTTTATTATTCATTACTTACCAAAATGATAAAATAATGGCAGACATAAAAAATTATGAAAAACAACAAAAAAAGAAAAATTTGGAATTATAGATTTAAACAAGAACTTCTAAAGCGACACTTTCACTTTGTTCATCTATGGTAAAAGAGCATATGCGCCTTGAAGCTGCCTTCTTTGAATCTGTCCGCGTTCTTGTAATGCGTATTTTATATAATCCATCTGGCAAGAAATTTTCTCTCAAAGAAATCAATGACCGCATAAATGAATTTCTCAAACAATCAGTTAAATCAGATGGTGTTATAAATCTTTTCTCTGATGTTGGTGAAAAAGTAAATCTCTTTGACCCTACCTTCCTGGAAAATATTTCAAAGATGAAAGAAAAGAATCTCGCTGTAGAAATGCTCAAGAAGTTGATTGATGAACAGGTAAAAGTTTACAAGCGCACAAACCTCGTAAAATCAGAAGCCTTCAGCGAACTCATCCAGCAGACACTTAATCGCTACCTTAACGGAATGCTTACAAACGAAGAAGTAATTCAGGAGCTCTTGAATCTTGCAAAAGAAATGCTTCATGCAAACGAAGAAGGAAACAAGCTCGGCCTCACAGATGAAGAACTTGCCTTCTATGATGCACTTACAAAGCCAGAAGATGTAAAAGATTTCTATTCTAACGAAGACCTGGTTGCTCTTACAAAAGAACTCACCGAAACTCTCCATAAAAACAAAACCATCGACTGGCAGAAAAAAAAATCAGCTCGTGCCAAAATGCGAATGATTGTTAAAAAGCTTCTGAAGAAATACAAATATCCACCAGAAGGTCATGAAGATGCATTGAAAACTGTAATCAGCCAGTGTGAACTTTGGACCGATAATGTTGCAGATTATGAAGATACAGTTTCATATTCTATAAATGATGAGTATGGAACATTGAAAGTTGCAGAACCAAACTCAATTTTTGAAAAATAATTGTTCTTCTGTCAATAAATAGCTCAATCGAAATTGAGATTTAAGCTGCTTTTTTATATCGCATAGCAGAATTCTTGTTCTGAAACTGAGCTTCATATTCGTTTGGAGAAATAAAACCACAGTGAGAATGAATCCGCTCGTAATGGCTTCCTCTGTCTGAGTGGATAATCAATGGCCTTTTTATTTTCCTTTCGGTCTTTGCTTTGTCCACTGTCTTTATTACGAACTCTTCTTCCATCGTTCGTGATAATTCCCAGGCAATTATTTTGCGTGAGAATAAATCCATGATTGTAGAAAGATACATGAATCCTTCACCTGTCCAGATGTATGTAATGTCGTTACACCAGACAGCATCAGGTCGTTGGGGATTGAACTTCTGTTTCAGAAGATTTTTTAACTTTGTTGAATCAAGTTTTACCTTTTTTCTGCAGTTTTCGGCTGTTTCTTTCACAGCCATGAAAAGTGTTTTTACTTTCCCCCCCCCAGAATGCCTATAGCTTTTTTTAATATTGAAACAGCATCATTTGCGTTCCGAAATATTTTATGCAGTTCAATTTGAAATTTTTGTCGTAACTTCTGTTTCTCATTTTTTTTCCTGTATAAATCTTAACAGAAAATCTCTATTTAAGTTGGACTATTTTTATTCTAGCTCCAACTTAATTCACCCTTGTATCTTAGATTTAAGGGCGTACGAGAATTAAGGGTGACTGTTTCTTTCCCTCCTTCGCTCTGAATATTTTTACATTCCACGAGGCCGCGTTGTTTTTCATAAAGATACCGGTAGATACACGATACTCCACGGTGGCCTAAAAAAGCAGGAACTGAATAAAATCCGTAAGTTTTTCTGTATTACAAAAGAGCTGGCTGATTTTGATACGGATTTTCATTATTCAATGGATGACGTGGGTACTATCATAAAATGATAGACTTTTAAGAATATCCTGCTATACTATGAGTATGAGTAGAAAACTTTCAGATGAAGAGAAAATGCAGCGTCAGTTACGACGGGATGAAAAGGCTGTTGAAAAAGAGGCTCATCCTCCGGTAGATAAATACGGAGCAAAAATTCTTCGTATTTTACGTGAAGAAGCTGCTGATAATCCCGGAATAAAATTCAATTCTGAGTATTTTGAAAAAAGATTTGATGTTTCTAATATCACAATTCTTAGGGCTATTAAAAAGCTTAAAGCAAATAATCTGATTAAAGATAAGCAGGTTCACGGAAGCTATGCTATTGAGGAAAAGTATTATGAAGACTTTTATTCCCAGTCCTGCTCGGAAGAAATTAAGAAGAATATTGCACTCATCGCAAGTCTTGGCGGAGTTCTGCAGCAGTATAAAAACACTCCCCTTTACGACAGTGTAACAGACCTCATCTACTTCCTTCAGCCGGAAATCGCAAAAAGCGACAAAATCTTCTCTTCTGGCCGCGTAATTGTTTCTCCTCAGATGGAATATGACATCAACACCCAGAACAGGGAAAAAGTATATGATGCCCTTCAGCGGAATCACAAACTGCGTTTCCGTTACACAAAGCCATACACAAATAATGAAGCTCAGCGAATCGTCTGGCCCTTCCAGCTTGTTCTGGATAATGGCTCTGTTTATCTTTTTGCCTACAGCGAATATGCAGATTTAGTTCTTCTGTATGATTTGAACTATATGACTGATGTGGTTGTCCTTAATGAAGAATTTGATTTGCCGGAAGATTATGACATCAACAATTACAGCGGTGGCGGCCGTCTTGGTGCTTACAAAGGCGATAAGATTGAAAATTATAAAATCCGCTTTACCGGCTATGCAAAAGAGTGGATGAAAAATCACAAGCTGTCAGATAATCAGACTTTTAAAGAAGATGAAGAATCCACAACAGTTTCTTTCTCATCCAGTCAGTTTGACAAAGTTCTGGAACTGATTTTGAGCTGGGGTCGACAGGCAGAACCTCTAGCCCCTGCCCGCCTTGTAAAACGCTGGAAAGAAGAAGTTCTTGCAATGGTGGAAAAAGTAAAAGATTAGTATCAATATCTCTTAAATTCTCATAAAATGAGAACCTTCCGTTTTATATTTATCTTGTAAAACAGGAGATAGCTGATGACAAATAATATTGATAAGAAAGCAAAAAGATTTATTAAAATTCTTCCTGTTTTTACAGAACAAAGCATTAGGTCAAAGAATGAAATTGACTTCAATAAAAATGCAAAATCACTTAGAAAATTATTTGATTCATTCGCTGTTGTCGATGAGTTTTCAGACTTTCTTATTATTGACTGCTACAATGAAATCAAAATCAGCCTGATGAAATGGGAATGTTTTGCTGATAAGACTTCTCCAGTTGCCTTAGAGTTTAAGAAACTGATTGAGCATTTTTATGAGGTGATGAAAGACCTTTACTTTTATGAAATCTTTGGATTCTTTTCAACAACCATTCATCCTGAAGATATTCCAGAATTGAATCTGCCCTGTAAAGTTTTCTGTGGCTGTGCTGAAGGCTGGGAAAAAGAACCATATCTTACAGAAGACGGAAAAGTCGCGTATGAAAAAGTAATCCGTTTTCAGGATCCGAAAAATAAAGAGGTGCCACTTTGCATTACAATTGAAAATCCTCATCTTCTGGAGCCACGAGAAAAATGCAGTTTGACCGATGAACAGATTGAAATTATCAAAAACTTTGTCCGTGTAAATAAGGGAATAATCATTTTGCATAACCTGGCTCTGATTGATTCTCCTAGTTTTCATGCGGCTCTAAAAATAAAGATTGCACCTGCAAAGCCGCCTGTAAAATACCGCATTGTTTACAGCTACAAAGAAAGTGGTAAAGCAGATATAGTGCCTCAGAAAAAATATTATATCGATATGGATGATATGAATTATGATGAAGCAGTTAAGTTCTTTGAACAAATAAAAATGGAAATGCAGGATTCCTTCAATGCTGGCCCTGTTGATTATGACTTAACATCTCTCGAAATTCTCCACCCGGACGAAGGAAAAAACTTCTGCTGTTTCTGTGATTCAGTATTTGATGGAGACGGGAACAGCACTTTTCCAATTTACTACAAGGTAGATTACGAAAAACACCGCTGTTGTGATGAATGCAATGATAAATACGTAGTAGCCGCCAGAAAAGACCGCAAACTGATAATGCAGTTCAGAAAACAGTTTGGTGTGGATTATACCGAATATGGGGATTGAGTTATGGTAGATTTGACATTCAAATTCAGAGAATCAACAGAAGATGAAATTTATCTTTTTTCAGAAGAGTTTAGTAACGAGTATCATCTCAATCCAGAAGTTAGGTTTTATACAGCAATTTTGCAAAACGAGAACTATGCTATATTTGCAACAAAAGAAGAAAACAATGAAGTAAGGATTCTCTTTTTCTTAATTCTTGAACATTCTCTCAAAGACATTGTGAATGTTTATAGTCTGTTTTGTGCTTTTGCAAAAGAAATGACATTTATAGAGCCAACTAAAGAAAATCTTGGGAAATCAAAACGAATCTGCTGGAACTTACAGGAAGAAGAATACCACATGTATTTTGAAGAAGTCATCTATAGACGAGGCGGAGACTGGTCTGTAAGTACTCCTCATTTTTATAAAGACGGACTTTTTGTTCAATACAATTATGAACGAAAGGCTTGGAAAGAAGAAGTAAATCATATTGACCGCTATTATTACGAGCAGAAACTAAGGGATTATTCAGAAGAAGAAAAATCTCCTGAATGGTACAGTGACTATGAATACGCCGTTCAGTTGCATTTCTGTGAAGAAGACCTTTCCGAGATGACACACTTCCTTACAAGCAGAAATTATGACAGAGAAAATAAAAAATTTTTTCCTCTCTCAAAAAAAATGCTGGATAAAATTGAATCATATTGCCACAGCATCGAGTCTGCATGTAATAAGTATAATTGCGGGTCTCCGATCTGGACTGAGTTTCTGGATAAAAAATACAAATTACTAAAGGAATACAGCTCAAAACATTATGATGAAATCTGGAAAATGGAAGATTGAATGTGAACCTTCGGACGAACTATTCTATTCTTTTGCCAAAATAGAGTATGGCGATACTGTTGAGTATTAGGACTGGTATGTTCCGGGGAAGGAAACTCGGTATGGGAGAAGATTCTTCCGCCGTCGAATCGGAGTGTAATTTCAGTTTTGAAGGAAACAGAAGTTGCTGTAGTAACAATAAACAACTGGCTAGCCAATCTAATCGAATCAATGTTTGCAGCGGTAAGATTAAGACACCGTTCAACAAAAGAAAACGGTTCCAGCAAGGCTACACTGACAATGGTGTTCTAGCTTTGCAAGGAAGCTGAAAAACTGGAGGAGACTCAAAGGATTTGAGAAACTCCGACTTGTCCAGCAGGACATGATATTTGTAGATGGATTATTAGCGGCTTACCAAATGTTCAATTTTTCATCCACAATATTTGATAATTTCTCCAAGAGGCCAGATCGGTTACATAACAGTAATCATCTCTCACCTTGGAAAAGACGGTGCCCAGAAGTTCACAATTCCAGTTTATTGTGAAGAAAGAAACTGTGCTAAGAACTGTCAGTAAAATGGAAATTTTATAGTTAAGAAGGAGATTTATTCTCATTATGTGAATTATCTCCCCTTAACTGTATAATTAGAGAAGTAATGCAAAAACAAAATCCAGACTGGTTCTACAAATATTCAGAAAATCTCAAACAAAATATCGCCTTAAACAAAAAGACCGGCTGGGGTTATTGTGAAGACGGAACAAAATACTCTCCAGAGGAAAATACTATTCTCAAATCGACAGGACAGCCTATTCCTCTGCAGGTTCATATTGTAAAGAAGATGTTTGATGGGGTGCTGGTTTCTACAGAGACTATTCAGTAAAAACACACAAACTGCTTAATTCATGAGATAATAAACGGATTATTCACTAATAATACCCTTCTTCTGATTTCTTTATCAAAATCAGAATTTGGTTCAGGTGGCCAAGGTATATCTTGGTTTATTGGTAACATGACTATTCCGCCACCACACAAAGGCATTCTAAAAGGAAGAGAAACATCCTCTCGCCTCATTTTATATAAATGTTCAACAAATTTATCTGGATTTTTAAAACGAATTCTATTTATTGAATATCTAAGATTATTGAACATAATTTTCCTCCTGTTTGATTAGTGTTTTTCATATATTTGATATAAACGAACTCTTCGATTTTTTAATATTGTGCTAATGAATCTTTTAATTCCTCTTTTATTTGTTGGATTAATTCTGGAGGCTCTAAAACTTTTACCGTTCTTCCTTGTCCTAAAACCCATCGCTTTACTTCTGGTATCTGCGTAGTTTCAAATTCAACAACAACACTTCCATCCTTATTCTGTGTAATTATTTGTTTCGGATGCCAAATATGTTCACTAGCAAAGGTTCCGACTGAAGCATCAAATTGAAGTTTGATATTCATTTTTTCTTTTGATGAAAGCCAAATTCCAACCGCAGGATCAAAATAATTTTCAAGTTTGAAATCTTTGGGAAATTCAAAATCTATATCTTCTATTTTAATGTTTTTAATTCGCGAAAAATTAAAAACCCTGACTTCTTCTTTATCATGACAATAACCCAAGACATACCAATTACCACGTTGGCACACAATATGATAGACAATATGTTGTGTCTCCTGATTTTTACAAAAACATGGATTTAGCCTAAAATTAGGTAAGATAAAACTTAATCAAAAGCATTACCAAAATGCAAAAAGGAGACACAACATGGAAATTATAATTTATGTAGGAATGGATGTCCACAAGGACAGTTATTCATTGTGCTGCTATGATCCTAGAAGCGATA
>JAFOCI010000092.1 GCA_017381365.1 Treponema sp. | reverse complement strand
CAATGGACTTTATGAAACAAAAATACAGGGAGCCTGTGTAATATTTGTCACAAATTTAAAGCGAATTACGACTCTTATGAACGAAAATAAGAAAAAATAAAAGCTGATATCCCCTAAAGTAGATTGTAATCTGGAAAAAAATCAGACAAAGGAAATTTTTCTATCTGATTTTTGTCTTTTGAAAAAAAAAGTATTAGGTTTTTCAGTGGGCTCGCTCGCTTGCGCGAGCGATGCATACCAGCGACGGTTCAAAAAAATGTGAACGCCCCATAAGACAAAAAGTCCCACGCCCAAGATTTCGTGAACAATCTCGGCAGGGAAGAGATAGTTTCCGCCCATGAGTACTATTGAAAGAATTGTCATTGTAATGTCGATGGACATTCTTAAGCGCTGGGGTTTTGTCATTAGTTTTCTATTTTATCTCCTGCTTTACCTGGATTTTTTAGGTCATTTTTTCTATATTTTATCCAATTTCTACCAGTCATTTAGAGCCCTTATTTCAACAATCCTTCAATATATTTCTTAACATCTGCGCCACTCCCACGGGTAAAATCTTTTCCGCCTTTAAAGTCCGCGCCTTTAGCAAATTTTGCAAGGTCACTTCCGCTGCGACCAAGACCGCTTCCACCGCTGGTACAAAGAGTGATGAGCTTTTTGCCATTCCAGTTCTGGCTTTCCACAAAGGTATAAACAATTTTTGGCGCATAAGCCCACCAGATTGGATAGCAGACCACAACAGTGTCATAGCCTGAAATGTCGATTTTGTTTGCAATTGCAGGACGGCTTTTCGGGTCGTTACATTTAATAGAAGAAAGTGATTTTTTGTCACGCCAGTCTAAGTCAGCGGCGGTGTATTTGTGAACGGGCTGAATTTCGAAAAGGTCTGCACCCATTGCTTCTGCTGCATTTTTTGCCATGTGTTCTGTTGTTCCTGTGGCACTAAAATAAACAAAAGCTGTTTTTGCTGAAAGTCCTGTCATCATAAGGCCTCCGAGAAAAAGTATAAGAATTAGTTTTTTCATTGTAATCCTCCTGATTTCCTATAAAATTGCTTTTATATCTTCCACAATCTGCTCGGTTGTCATTCCACATTCCTGCAAAAGTTCTGAGGGATTGTAGCGGTCATAAAAGTGTTTTTTCAGACCGTAGTTTTTTACCAGCATTTTGTTTGGTCCATAGAAGGAAGCAATTTTTTGTCCGAACCCGCCTTCAAGAATTCCGTCCTCAAGCGTAAGGACAAGCTGATGATTTTTTTCAAGACCATGCAGAAGTTCTTCGTCCAGGCCTGAAGCGAAACGAGGATTTATCAGGGTAGGGGCAAATCCGCATTTTTCCTTGATTGCAGTGGCAACAGCTTCTCCTTTCTGAAAGAAATCTCCCAGCGCAATAATGGCAACTTTTTCTCCCTGCTTTTCAATCTTGAAACGATTCAGTACGTCGTAGTCTTTATCTGCAGGGCGGTGGCTCACGGAATTGCCGGGAATTAAAATTAAAACAGGATTTTCCTTCTGTTTTGAATCCAGACTCCAATCCAGCATGGAAATATATTCTTCTGCACTTGAAGGGCAGAGCACCACAAGATTCGGAATATTTGTAAAGGCTGCAAGACCGAATATGCCAAGATGGGTTACATCTGTAAGTCCGTCAAATGATGAATAATTCATAAGCATGGTGACAGGAGTTTTGTTGATGCACACGTCCTGAGAAATCTGATCATAGGCACGCTGTAAGAAAGTCATGTTGGTCACAACAAGAGGTTTTGCACCCCGGCGGGCAATTCCCGACGCAATGGCAACAGCGGCTTCTTCGGCAATTCCTGTGTCGATGTACTGACTTCCAAGCTGAGCCCGCTCTTTAGGACCAAGTCCCACAGACATCGGCATAGCAGGAGTTACCACTACAAAATCCTTGTCCTTTTTAGCCTTTTCAACTATATATTGGCTGGTCATGCCTAAATACGATTCACCGCTTCCAAAGTTTACTGTTGGTTTTCCTGTTGCACGGTCAAATGGAACGCACCAGTGCCAGCCTTCCTTGTCTTTTTCTGCCAGTTCGTATCCTTTACCTTTTTGTGTGTGAATGTGAACAACAACAGGACGATTTGAATCACGGACTTTTTCAAAAACCGCAATCAATGAAGCAATGTCATTTCCGTTTTCTTCGTAGATATAGTCCAAGCACCATGCCCTGAACATATTGTTTTCAGATTTGCCGTTAGAGTCGCGGAGGGCCTTTAGATTCTTATAAAGCCCGCCGTGGTTTTCAGCTATTGCCTGTTCATTGTCGTTTACTACCACAATGAAATTTGAATTAAGCTCGCTTCCTGCAACGCTCAAAGCTTCCAGTGCCTCTCCGCCAGAAAGAGAACCGTCTCCAATGATGGCAACGATATTTTCCTTTTTGCCCAGAATGTCTCTTCCTTTTGCAAGACCTAAAGCCAGTGCAATTGAAGTAGAAGTGTGCCCAATGTTAAAAAAATCGTGTTCACTTTCATCTGGATTTGTATAGCCAGAATCTTCTGAAAAGCGGCTGTCGTCAAAGTAGCCAGCCTTTCGACCTGTGAGCATTTTATGAGCATAAGCCTGGTGGGAAACATCAAATACAAATTTATCATTTGGAGAGTCAAAAACATAATGAAGAGCAATTGTTGCTTCTACAAAACCAAAGTTCGGCCCGAAATGTCCGCCGATTTTTGTAAGGCGGTTGAAAAGCCCTTCGCGGATTTCATCTGCCACAGTTTCCAGTTCTGAAACAGAATACTTCTTTAAATCTTTTGGTGAATTAATGTTGTCTAAAATCATAAAATCTCCTATAAAAAGTCAATGAGGAAATTTCAATTTCCGATTTGACTTTTTATGTAGCTCCGCAATGAAATGAGGAGCTGCGATTGATATGCAAGTTTCCAACGGAAACTTGTCAGGATAAAAAGCAGACGTTATTTCAGGCTGCTTTTTATCCTGACTCCTTATGTTAAATCTTTTACCAGTTTTCGTAACGTCGCCCTGCATCGAGCGCGTTTAGTTTTTTCATTTCGTTTTAAGGTCTTCACGCACAAAATGAGTCCATTGGTGCTTTTCTTTTTCTGGCATACCATATTTTGCCTTACCCAGGGCAATGCTTTTCATAAGAAATGTCATGTTCCGGGCAAGAACGCGCATATTGTAAAGTCCTTCAGCATCAAATGCTGCCTCTCCAGGCATCATGCCATGTATGCTATTCCAATACTCACTTGAAGCAACAGGCATGCCAGATATTGTAAAATACTTGTTAAGCTCATCAAAAGTTGCAGAAAGTCCACCACGACGCGCCACTACAACCGAAGCACCAACTTTCATGGTTTTGTCAAAAGATGTGCTGTAAAAAAGCCTGTCTAAAAATGCTATAAGAGTTGCATTTGCAGACGCATAATAGACAGGACTTGCAACCACAAGTCCGGCAGCTTCTTTAAACAAAAGGACAGCTTTATTGACTGCATCATCAAAAACACACTTTCCGTTTTTTGCGCAAGAATTACATGCAATGCAACCTCGTATGCTTTGGGTACCGATATTTAAAAGTTCAGTTTCAACGCCTTCGTTTTTAAAAATCTTAATCATCTCTGCAAGTGCTATGGAAGTATTACCATTATGCCTTGAAGATGAGTTTACAATCAGAACTTTCATAATCTTTTCCTCTCTAATTTACCAGTTTTCATAACGTCGCCCTGCATCTAGCGCGGCAAGTTTTTCCATTTCATTTACAGTAAGTTCAAAATCCCAGACATCAAAGTTTTCTGCAATGTGATCAGGGTTTGAGCTTCCGGGAATTGAGATGTAGCCAGATTGCAAATGCCAGCGGACGATGATTTGAGCAGCCGACTTGTCGTGGGCACGAGCGATTTCCAGCACAGTCTCATTTTGCAGATGCTCTTTTGTGTGGCCGCGGCCGCCGAATGGATAATAGCTTTCTATATAGATTCCCTTTTTGGCTGCCCAGTCACGCAAAGAATTATTCTGATACTTCAGATGGTTTTCGTTTTGAATGACTGCCGGCGGAATTTCAAAGTCCTTTATGAAATGCGAAACAGTTTTTTCGGTATAAAAATTTGAGATTCCGATTGAACGGATTTTTCCGGCTTTTACCGCTTTGCACATTGCACGATAAACCGCATCATCACCCGAAGCCGAGCCGTGCTGATGAAGCAGACAAAGATCAATATAAGAAAGACCAAGCTGTTTAAGCGAATCGTCAATATCAAGATCCGGATTGTTTGACCAGGGAACGAGTTTTGTAGTTACAAAGATTTCTTCCCGTTTACAGATTCCGTCTTTTATAGCACGACGAATTGCATTTCCTACTTCGCTCTCGTTGCCATAATATTTTGCAGTATCAATCAAACGGTAGCCAGATTTGAGCGCAGCATAAACGGCCTTCTCGCAGGTCTCGCCTGTAAGCGTCCATGTGCCCAAACCGAGAGTAGGTATATTGAAACCAGAATTTAGTTGGATTGTATCAGCGAGTTTTTGCTTGTGTTTTTCCTCAGCCATAACAAAAGCCGTCATAAGCAGGGCTTCCAGAATCAGAATTATTTTTTTCAAAAGCATTTCCTTCTATTCCATTACAGAAAAAACAGCTGTCACATCACCTTTTCCAAGAATTCTCTTGAGTTCGGCTTGTGTTACTCCATCCACCTTACCAAGGCGAGTAAAGTTCCAGCTGTTCACATCGTAGTAAATTGTAATCTGGTTTCCCTGATACAAAATGATGTCGCCTGCTGTGGTGGTAATCTGCGTATCGTTTCGGGGAAGGGAAGTGCCAATTGGCCCGTATTTTTCAAAATTGCTGTAGTCGCTCATTTTGATTGTGACAGGAGCCTTTTTCAAAAGATTGTAAAAGGCGGTGGCAGAAGAATTGTCTTCCAGTGTTGCAGTAAGTTTGTGGCTTCCTGAGTCGCTTGTAATTTGAATCCCGATTTTCATATCCGAGGAATCTCCTTTGTTTGCATTTGCATTGGCCGTGTTTAAGGCACAAGCAGAAGACGCAATAAAGATGCTTATTAATAGAAGAAAAAGTGATTTTTTCATAAAAACCTCTGTTGGGGGCGTTGCGAAACAACCAGTTGTTTTGAACCCTTATTCCCACATATTTCTTGCTCCACTTTTATTCTTTTTTTTTGACGCTCCCTCCACTTCGTGAAGGTCGGGCTTTTCGCCATTGCGCTGTCGCTCCAGCCGCTTCCCTCGCTTTCGCTCAGTCCAGTGGCCGCCTTCGGCGTGGCTACAATCCCTAGCGCTTTTTAGTAACATTATGTTACTTATCTAAAGAATATGATATAAAAAGTAGCTAGTCAATACTAAAATGCGGTTTTAGTGACAAAAAGTTGCTTATTGTGAAAATTCTCTTTTTGTGCTATCATTTTTGTATGGCAGATTATATCCGCGCAAGAAGCGATGAGCATAAAGAAGAGCGACTTTCTCAAATAAAAGAGGCGACTGCAGAACTTTTTGCAAACTGTCCTTATTCAGAAATTACACTTACCACTATTGCAGAAAAACTTGGCTGGTCTCGTGCCAACCTTTATAAATACGTTACAACAAAAGAAGAAATTTTTCTGGAAATCTGCGCAGAAAAAATGTCTGCTTATTACGGCGCCCTGCTTTCGGCTTTTCCAGAGGGCAACAATTTTACGACAGAAGTGATTGCAGAAGTCTGGGCTGGAATCGTCAACGCAAATCAGGATTACATGCGCTATGTTTCCTATCTTAACCCGGTGATAGAAACAAATGTTACTGTGGAACGTCTTGCCATTTTCAAAAAGAAATATTACGACCTGGCCTATGCCTTCCGGGACAGGCTTGCAAAAATGCTGAATATCACAGAAGATAAGGCCTACAAAATCCAGCTGGACGTGCTTTTTTATGCGTCGGCAAATGCAGTCTGCTGCTACAAAAATCCTCTGGTACAGGAAGCTCTTAAGCAAATCGACATTACGCCACCACCAATGGATTTTTACAAGGATATGAAAGATTTTCTTAAAATGCGGTTGGCATGGAAAGAATAGACAAAGGATAAACAAAGAATCCTTCCAAAATAGATAGTGTCAAGATTTGTTCGCAATTTCAGTGAAAAAGTCATGGGAATCAGCCGCTTTCTGCTCCTCCGTCTCAAACTTTCCGGACAGTATTTGTTGAGGGACAAAAACGAAAGGAGTGTAAGATAAAACCGCTAAGATAGCGCGGCTTTATCTTACCTAAAGTTTGCGTTGCAAACTTATTATTCTACTGCTGTTCCTCATTACATTACGGAACAGCGTAAAAAGTCAATCGATTGTTGAAACAATCTTCTTGACTTTTTATGGGAGGAAATTAATGCAGACTGGAACAAGCACTTTGGTTGCAACTAAAACAGAGGTTACAAATATTTCTCCTTTTGGAATCTGGATCTTAACAAATGATAAAGAGTACTTTATCAGCTATAAAGACTATTCGGTTTTTGAGAAGGCTAGTATCAAACAAATTGCTGCTGTTACAACTGATTTTTCTGGAAATCTGCATTGGGAAGACCTTGATGCAGATATAGAATTGGATAGTCTGGAAAATCCCGAAGATTACCCATTGGTTTATCGCTAACAATGGCATCCACAAAAGGCGGATATTAAAATGATCAGATACATAGCTTTACTTCGCGGAATAAATATCAGCGGGAAAAATAAAATCTCTATGCCTGAACTGAAAACTGCCCTTGGTGAAAAAGGTTTTGCAGATGTAAAAACATATCTGAACAGTGGGAATGTGATTTTTTCTGATAATGAGCCGGATGCTGTAAAACTTGCAGAAAGTATTCGTGCAATCATCTTTGAAACTTTCCATCTTGAGATTCCAGTTTTTGTGATTCCTCAGGATGAATTGAAATGTCTTCTTTCAAAAGCACCGTCCTGGTGGGAAAGTGACAGCAAAGATATTTATGACAATCTGATTTTTGCCATTGCTCCTCACAGTATTGAAACTGTGGCAAAAAAAATCGGTGAGCCGACCGAGAAAATAGAAAAAGTTCAAATCTGTGGGAATGCGGCCTTCTGGTCTTTTGACCGAAAACTGTATGCAAAAGCCAGCTGGTGGAAAAAGACTGCGACTCCTGGCATCGGGGAAATGATTACAATCCGTACGGCAAACACGCTCAGAAAAATTGCGGAGATGTAAAATCCGGTTGTTTTTTTATTCTTCCCGGCTCTTACATAAATCACACCAGCCGATGATTGCTTCAACCTGGTCAATGAAAAGTATTTTTCGTGATTCTTAAAATCAGCCGGTAAACTGCATAGCAGATTGCGGCACTGATGATTTTGTCAACAAGATTTGTTAGAGTTCCGCCGATGTATGCTGCGACATTCAGATTGCGGATAACCACATAAATTCCCTGAACTGCGTTATCAACCTGAGGAATTGAGGTGTTTGCTTTATAAAAAAGTGCGCTCATTGTGTCTCCCAGAATTGAGTTTGAAAGAGCTGCAAAGAAACCCGCCCTCATAAAGCTGGAAGAGGAAAGCAATTTTTCCTTAGGATGATTTTTTCTTTCTGTGCGGAAAACAAAATATGCAATTACGGCTGTAGAAATGTGGCAGGGCATAAAAAGGATTCCTGTGTTTGCAAAAATGTATAAAAGCAGGTTTGAAGCGACGGCACAGATTAAACCCGGAATAAGTCCGCACAAGGCAGTTACTGCAATTGTCATCACGGAATCAAGATAGAGAGGAAATGCAATCAGGCCTGCAAGAAGGTCACCCAGATAATTTATTCCGATTGAAGAGGCCGTAAAGAGGACGATGAAAATTATTTGAGAAACAGAAGAATAGGATTTTTTATTTGTCATAGATTAGTCCCAGAAGCTTTGCTTTTTCCAGTAAATCGTGCCGGTCTTTTATATCCAGCTTTGAGTAAACCGCCGTCCGCTGATTGATTACAGTTTTCTCTGACTTACCGAGTTTTCTTGCAATGTCGATGATTTCCATATTTTGAGACAGCAGGATGAAAATTTCCCGCTCTTTGGCAGAGAGGTCTTTGTAATTTTCAAAAAGGTAACTCAAATCATTGGCAATGTCGTTGGCACGTCCTTTTTTTGTCAGGAGCGACTGCATTATTTCTGTGGCCGCCTTGTTGTAATAGGAATTGCCTTTTGAAATTGTTGTGATTGCAAGCGCAACTTCATCAATTGTGGCGTCTTTTGTAACGTAGCCTTGAACTCCGTTAAGCAGGGCATTTTGAACATGAATCACGTCATTAAACATCGTATAAATCATGATGGAAATAGAGGAGTTGATTTTTTTGATTTCAGGAATTATTTCCAGTCCGCTTTTTCCGTCAAGATTCAAATCAAGGATTGCAATTTGAATGTCAGTATTATTCTTTAATGCTTCAAGGGCAGTTTCGTAATCCCTTGCACAGACAAAATCAAAAGCCGGATTTTTACTTTTCAGCATCTCTTTCATTCCGTCCCGCAGTCCTACATGATCATCTACAAACAGAATCTTTAATTGTGATTGCAATTGTTGTTCCTCCTTCGTGAATAAAATCTACCGTACCGCCCAAAAGTTCAACGCGTTCCTTAATGTTTGAAACTCCGTAATGCTGGCGTCCGCCCTTGGAATTTTTCTCTGTTACTTCTTCTTCGCTAAAGCCTTTTCCGTCATCTTTTATGATGAATTTAAAATCATCGATGCCGTCTACAAAACGGATTTCCACATTGCTGGCATTTGCGTGGCGGGAAATATTGGAAAGGGATTCCTGCAAAATTCGTATCAGCTCAACCTGAATATTTTCGTTGAGATTTTGAATCTTTGTGGAGCCGACATAAACCTTTGTAGAAATATTATAGTTGGCCTCAAGAGTCGCCGCCATCTTTCTTACGATTTCTTCAAAACTCTGATTCAAATCCAAGTGCGTTGCTCCAATCATATAACGCACTTCGTTAAAAGCCTGCTGGGCGTAAAACTTTGATTTTGAAAGGTCTTCTTTTTCAAGATAGAGCTTTAAGGCGGCAAGATCCTGGGCAACTCCGTCGTGAAGGTTGCGGCTGATTTTAGACTGTTCCTCGTTCATCACCTTGAGCCGCTGAAAATCAATTTTGTTTTTGAAATATTTTTCTGCAATCAAATAGACTGCAATGACAATCAGAATCAGTGAGCAGTAGAGAAGGGAATCATAGCCAAAGTTAAGGCGGCTTTCTGTCTGGTGCATGTGATTCTGGAAAGTGATGATTGGTTCAATCGTGCTTTTGTTTTCGCCCAGAAAGGTAAGGATTTGAGAAAGTTCTGCCTTAAGGTCAGAATCAAAATAGGTGAAAGGCTCGTAATCATATTCCAGTTTTTGAATCAGATTCTGATGATTAAAAATGCCGCTGTTTTCTTCCAGTTGAATCTTAATCATCTGGGAATTCAGATTGGCAATCTTTTTATTTGTGTAAGTTTTGCAGACGATGGAAAATCCAAAGTTCAGGACGGCAATATAAATGAAAATAAACTCAATTTTAAAGAGGGCTTTTATTTTAAATCCAGAGCCGGCAGCTTGCTTTTTATCCATATCTGTCAGTATACAACAAATCGTAATTTTATCTTTGGGAAATTTTCCTAAAAATTTGCCATTTTTATTAGGAAGTTTTCTCAAAGGAATTTTTAGACCATGTGGTAGAATATTGAAAACTAATTGAGGAGTTTTATTATGGGAAATATCAATGTGAAAATTCCGACTATGGATTACTTATTTAATCATAAGTTTATGAGTTTAAAAGCTGTGGAAAATTCAAAGGATTTTAATTCTTTAGAGTTAGATGAATACAAGGAAAAGTATGGAGTTTATATTCACTATCAGAATGACAAAATTCTTTACGTTGGACAAACTACAGCAGAATCTCCTTATGGAAATTTTAAAGGACGTCTGGAAAGAGAATTTATAAAAAGTTATTCGAATGATTCTGCGTTATTTAATAACCTTTTACAAACAGGAACAGTAAAAACTGTACTTATTGATTATGAAGAAATCAATAATGAAAAAATAGTTACAGTAACAGACCTAAATATAACAGATAGACAAAAAAGCTTAATTTTAGAGCAATGTTTAATCGCAGCGTATAACCCGGAATTTAATAAGGCAAAATAAGAAGACAAATAAAATGCCGGTAGAATGAACTCGGCTGGAATACTGGCAGTTTCGACAGAGGGCAGAGCAAGGGGGATTAATATACATGCTCTGTCTTCAATCTTTTTTGTAGTCTTTTTAATTTCGAACCTTGTATTTACATTTACGACGATAAAACTTGCTCCATATATAATTATCAACGGAATTCTGCTTTTGATTTATGCTGTATCAACCTTAAAAATGCAGGGATTAAAGGCAAAGATATGGTTAATTGGACCGAAATAGAAGAGCCTCAGGTTTACATAAATCTGATTAATAAGATAAAGGAAAAAACATCCGGGCAATCCCTTGCTCAATGGGAAGTGGATAACTGGAATAGACGTAGCTATAAATCTGTATCGTATAAAAAGTAAAAAAAATCAAAAAAAGTTAAAAAAATTTACTTAAAAAAAACACCTTTTGTGTATTTATTATATAGAGGTATTTATGGAAAGCGTAATGATACCAGAAGCATTAAAGATAAAACTAAAAAAGTTACCAGCCTGTCCGGGCTGTAAGAGGAAGCTTCCGGTTAATGTAAAATTCTGTCCGAGCTGCGGAAAAGAAATTCCACATTCAACATGGAGGCACAACGTAAACTATCAGACTACTTACAAAAACAGTCCCTTCTATCATTTTATAATGAGTGTTCTTCCAAAAAAAAGAATTACTGAATATGAAAAAATGGAAGGCGGTTTTGAACGGGATGAAGAATTTATGGCTTCGCACCCAGATTTGCAGTTTGCCTTAAAATGGTGTAACAAACTGTTGAAGGCTCATTATTCTTTGTCAAATGACAGTCATTTCAGTCAAATAATGAACTTTTATGCTAAAAAATTTTTTAAGAAATATGATATTGAACCATATGATTTTGCATTTCGTTTTGATGAAGATGTAGACAGACGTTTTGATCATTATGCAGAAGATCTTGAGTATATTTTTGAAAGTGAGAAGATAAATTTTATGCCGGGAATCTATCATCGTCCTGGTACTGATTATATAAATCTGAATATTTTCGGATACAAAAACACTTTTTCTGAAGAGGAACTCTGTCTTATTCCTCCTCTGCAAAAATATATGCTATCAATTCTTTTATCGTCTTACTGCTCATATCTGCGTGGAAAGGAGAGAGGGGAATAATTATGATAATAGAAATTTCTCAGGATGACATTCTTAAAAACGTTGGTACGGAAAATCTTTTTGAAAAGAATAACTATTCGCTTAATGAAGAAACTGACATCATACTTAACGGAGATTTTGATGGTGATGTTATATATGATTTTTTTGATTATTTGAAAAAGAAAGCATGTAGAATTAATAGTATAACGGCTCCCAGGGTGGAAGTTCTCCCTCAGACCTTTTTTTGCGGTGTAAAAATGGTAAAGAAAATCATAATTCAGAAAGGAACAGAATATTTGGGGCCTGATGCTCTGGGAGCTTGTGATATAGAAACTCTGGTACTGCCTCATTCATTAGGAAGGTATGTTTCAGGTGTGGTCGTAACAGGAAATCCTTTAAGGGAGTCTAAGATACGCAATATAGAATTCAGCGGAGGAACAAATAAAAATGAATTCTTTAAGGCTTTCCTTTCTGATGTTCTTAGCGAAACCCTGCGGTCTCCGGAAATAGAAAACATAGGCAAATATTCTTTTGAAATTCGGGAAGTGAATATTACGGAAGAATTTGAAAGCCTTGTTGACAGGAATGGCGGCTCAGGAAAAATCAACAGCGAGGATAAAGTCTATTCTTCCATGCTGAATGGAGAAAGGCTCTTTTTATTTACAGACAAGTGGTTTGATAACCTTGGGCTAATTCGTCATGACCAGCAGTATGATTTGGCCTATCTTCATGACCTGAAATATTTTACCACGGTTTTAGCTGTAAATTTTGAGAAGGCATTTATTAGGGTAAGTTGCAGGCAGAATCGGGACTCTAGAAAAATGATTCTTTCTAATAAAAAGTCAACAAGTTTTATCGGGCAAAATTCCATCGATCTCAAAACAGATGATATGAAGCAAATGGGCTATTTTGCAAAATTTGAAATAAGAAGCAATAAAAATGTCTATACCGACCCCTTTCAAATATGGATTTCAGGTAAGCTTATGGAACAAATCAATCTTGAGCCTTTGCAGGTACTGAGGACGAGTGAAATAGCGGAATTTATATTAGACATGACTCCAGAAGAATATGAACAGTGGCAAAAAAAGATATCTGCCCGGATAAAGAAAATAGAAAAAAAAGCATTGAAAAGATTAAGAAATCCTCGTGGGCCATCATTACGCGATTATATAGAGGAATAATTATGAAGAAAAACGCTTTGTACATTCACGGCTTTATGGGAAATCCAAAGGGCGGAACTTTTGAAACGCTAAAAAAGACTCTCACAAAATGGAACATTCATTCAATGCCTTTTCCAGATTTGCACACTGATGTAAAAAAAACTCAGTGTCTTATCAGGGACTATTGTAAGAGTGAAAAAGTTGATTTGTTAATTGGAGCCTCCCTTGGAGCTTTTTATGTTCTTCAATATGAAGAGATAATAGACAAACTTGTAATAAATCCGTGTTTATATCCTTCTATTGAGATTCCAAAACTTAGAGACCGGTCAACTGGTAATCCCATAATTCTTTCAGATAAAGTATTGGCAGACTTTCGTGAAATGGAAAAATATAAAGACATTCCAGAAGAACAAAAAAGAAGAAGTTTTGGCATTTTTGCAAAGGACGATGAATTATTTCATTTCAAAGATTCATTTGATAAATTATTCCAATATAAAGAAGATTTTTATCAAAACAGCATTTTAATAAAGGGGCATCACAGTATTGAAGAAGAGTATTTAGCTGATGGTTTAAAGCAGGCAGAAAAGTATTTTTAAAGACAGATAAACAGCTGTTGTGATGAATGTATTGATTAAAAAATTGCAGGGCTTAGAGAAGTGCAGACTGTGGAGAATTTCAGCCTGTACAAATTGGTATAAGCTCTGCTTTTTTGTATTGGAAATATAAGAGGTGACATCATGACTAAAGAAGAATACGATAGACTAGGTCATATTACGGAAACAGGAAAATGCTGCTTCTGTGGAAAAGAATACACAGACTATGGTTATTCAACCTGGTGCGTTTGGACCGCTGAAGAAGAACACGAAGCATTTGGTGAAAATAAACGCTGCTGTGCGGAATGTAATGAAAAGATTGTCAATGAAGCGCGAAGAGAAAGAGTGGCTGCAGTGAAGCAAGGAAAAATCGAAAATATTTTGCAAGATTTTTCTGAAGTCATCTATGAACGGCGGCTTAAGGGGTTAGTAGAAGGTGGAGAATTTATAATACGAGTCTATGACAACGGTCTATACCGAAAAATACTTCTTCCCAGAGAGACATATAAAGGGAAAAAATATAAAGGGGAGCGGAAAGACATAGTCTACGGTAAGGAACTTTCTGTAGTAACAAGGCTCCAGGAATTTTATAGGGAAAATCAGGAAGAGATAGATTCCCTTTCAGACCGATTAAATGATCCCTATGACGATCGTATATACAATGAGGCGAGCATACGGTTTGGCAAAAAGCTTATTACCGGAGATAGTATTTTTGGTGCACCGCCTAATGAATATTATGATGAAATTCTCGAAGTTAAACGGACTCCGGAAAAGGATGCAGTCGTACAACAGAAAAGAAAACTCTGGAAGCTTGCTCAAAAAATTGAAAACGAGATTTTAGAAGACGAATTTCCACTGTATAAAAAAGAACAGGACGATTTTAGAAAAAGAGTTGCAAGAAGCCTGGAACTTAGTAGGAAAAAATAATAGACAATATGTAGTGCCATCCAGTTTGTAAAAACGTGGATTTAGCGTCAAAATGTTAATGATAAAAATAACAGTATGGGCATTACCTCATACAAAGTGGAGGCACTACATGGAAATTATAACACGAAACGAAAAGATTT
>JAFOCI010000091.1 GCA_017381365.1 Treponema sp. | reverse complement strand
TTGACTTTTTACGCTGTTCCGTAATGTAATGAGGAACAGCAGTTCAATAATAAGTTTGCAACGCAAACTTAAGGTAAGATAAAGCCGCGCTATTTTAGCGGTTTTATCTTACACTCCTGATTTCCTCTAAGATTTTTCTAAAATCATCATAACATCACTTTTTTTTAATCAAATATTAAAATTTTGTAGTTTATATCATTTTTTTAATGAATAACCTTGCAAATAAAGAAAATATAAAACTCAACCTTTTTTCCATCAAAACAAAATTTAGATACATTCATTAAATTCATTGGACTAAAATAGAAGAAATATGATAATTTGTACTATACAAGTAATCATTATGCAAAATAAAATTCAGGAACAGGCAGTAGAAATTATTGAACAAAAAACTTCTCTTTTAAAACGAATTTTCATAATTCTGTTTATGATTGCTTTTGTTTCAGGTGGAATTTTCTTCTTCCATGAATATAAGAACGGCAAATTCAGCAATCTTGAAACTTTTCAGGAATATATCAATTCATACAATGTACTTGGTCCTTTTGCCTTAGCAACTTTTCAATGCTTTAAGGTGATATACGCTTTTATACCTGGAACTTTAGGTTATGTTGTAGGACCAACTCTTTTTGGAACTGTTACAGGAATTATATGTAACTACATAGGAATTTGTTTAGGTTCTTTCATTGCCTTCTGGCTTTCACGAAAATTTGGTAATAGAATAATAAGACAAATATTTTCCAAAAAACGCTATGAAAGATGTATGCATTGGATGAACAAAAAATCAAAAAATTTCCCGCTTTTTTTGTGGTTAGCACTTTTAATACCTGTTTCTCCAGACGATTTTCTTTGCTATTTTGCAGGAATAACCGATATTAAATTCAGTAAGTTTGCCTTGATAATCCTTACTTCAAAACCCTGGACTATCATTGTTTACGGATTGATATTTGGCACAATTTTTAATTCATAAAGTAATATTTTTGGGAGGCATAATGAGCTTGCTTGGTGTATATAATTATACAGTAATTTTAACTTATATTGGAATGTTATTTTCTTTTGCAGGCATTCATTTTGTTTTTTCAAATTCAGACAGAAGTTTTGTGCTGGCTCTGCTTTGTCTTATGATTGCAGGAATCATGGATATGTTTGACGGAAAAGTTGCTTCTACAAAGAAAAACCGTTCTGATTCTGAAAAATTATTTGGCATTCAGATTGATTCCATGGCAGATATAATCAGTTATGGAATATTTCCATCATTGATTGTCTACAAATTAGCCATTGGCGACGTACAATATCCTATTGAACATCCAATTCAGGCCAGAATAGCAATCTGTATCTGTGCACTTTACCTGTTAAGTGCGCTAATTCGACTTTCTTACTTTAATGTTGATGAAATGCAGCGCCAGTCACAGACAACAGATAAACGCCACGAATACAGAGGACTTCCTGTAACAAGTGTTGCAATTGTTCTGCCAACAGTATTTATTGGTTCTTATTTCACAGGAACTGCAAGACCTCCTATTCTTCCATGTTTAGGATTGCTGCTTTTAATGGGAATTCTTTTTATTACTCCGTTTAAAATGCCTAAACCTGCATTTTTGGGAAAACTAATTTTAATTGTAATTGGCCTTTTGGAATTCGTAATGCTTTTGTTAGGCAAAGCATATTATGTTCCAACAAAACATAACGAATCTTCTGTAATGTTTGAAAATCATGCTGTAATTCAGGATTCTGTAAAAAATGATACTGATACAGTTGATTTAAAATCGCTGATTTCGGGAGATTAATCGGTAACCATTGTGAACGAATCAAAGAATGATAAATCAGTAGAATTTCTCTGCTCTACAAAAATCGGAAAAATCCTTTTGGAATTTATTTTATTCATAAGAATTCCAAAGTTAATCGGATTTTTTCTGCGGTCTCCACTTTCTCACTTTATGATTTCACGATTCATAAAAAAGAATGAAATTGATATGTCCGAATTTGAAGGTCAGAAATATTTATCATTCAACGATTTTTTTACACGCCGCAAAGAAATTTCATTCGATTCAGAAAAAACGCATCTTATAAGTCCATGCGACAGTTTGCTTAGCGTATATTCAATTAAAACAAATTCCACTTTTCATATAAAAGGCTTTGATTATTCTCTGTCTGACTTTTTTGAAACCTCTGATTCTGAATTGCTGAATACATTTAAAAACGGACTGTGCCTTGTTTTTCGATTGTGCGCAACAGATTATCACCGTTACCATTATATAGATGACGGCTTTCAGACAGAAAATCATTACATTGAAGGTTCATTATACAGCGTTCAGCCTGCAGCCTGCGAAAATTTTAAAGTCTACACAAAAAATCGTCGTTCCTGGACTTTGCTAAAAACAGAAAATTTTGGAACAGTCGCTCAAGTTGAAATTGGAGCATTCAGTGTTGGCGGGATTTGCAATCACAACGAAAACTATACTTTCAAAAAAGGTGATGAAAAAGGCTATTTTGATTTACATGGTTCAACAATCGTCTTAATTTTTGAAGAAGACAAGATTGAACTTTTGCCAGAAATATTAAAAATCGCCGGAAACTCAGAAGAAATCCGTGTAAAAGCCGGTGAATTTATTGGAAAAAAAAAGCGGTAAACCTAACTACTTAGCTTTACCGCTTTTAATTTTATTCAAAACGCAAATCTTCAATACGTTTTGTCTTTTTTTCTGAACGTGGAAGTTCACCTATTCCAACAACCACAACTTCTGGAGTCATGTTATACTTCTGTTTGAATACGTATTTAATGCCAAGCTCAACTTCAACACGGTCAACGCCCATTTCAACTTCAACGTAAACGGTCATTTTGTCTTTACCGTCTTCATGCTCAATTTTTGCACGATATTCAGAAGAAGTACCAGGAACAGACTTTATAACATCTTCCAAAGTTGAAGGGAAAATAATGTTTCCCTTTACTTTAACCATGTCATCGCTGCGTCCAAGAATCTGTGTAATACGAGGATAAGAACGGCCACAAGGACATTTTTCTGTTACAAAGGCAGCAAGGTCGTGTGTTCTAAAACGGAACAAAGGTGCGCCTTCCTTTACAAGAGTTGTCAATGTGATTTCGCCAATCTGTCCTTCTGGAACAGGTTTGCCAGTTTCTGGATCAAGAATTTCAACGTAAATAAAATCATCAAAAATGTGCATTCCTTTATCAGATTTGTCACAGTTTACACCAATTCCTGGACCGTAACATTCTGTAAGTCCGTAAATATCATAAAGTTCAATACCAAGGATACTCTGAATACGCTCACGCATTTTTTCACCCCAGCGCTCTGAACCAATTACACCTTTTTTAAGATGAATGTTATTTTTGATTCCACGAGCTTCAACCTGTTCTGCAAGCAGCAAAGCATACGAAGAAGTTGCGCAGATTACAGTAGATTTTAAATCCTGCATAAACTGAAGCTGTTTTTCTGTATTACCAGGTCCCATTGGAACTGCCATTGCACCAAGCTTTTCACAACCGGCCTGAAAACCAATACCAGCAGTCCACAAACCGTAGCCAGGAGTAATCTGAATTCGGTCCTTTTTAGTAATGCCTGCAAGTTCATAACAGCGGGCAAACATTGTAGCCCAGTCATCAACATCTTTTTGTGTATATGGAACAATTACAGGTGCTCCAGTAGTTCCTGAAGACGAATGAATACGTACAATTTCTTCTTCTGGAACTGCAGCAAGTCCCAGTGGATAAGCATCTCTTAAATCCTGCTTTGTGCAAAATGGAACAAGACGTTCAAAAGATTCCTGGTCCTTAATGTCATCAGGATTAACATCCTTAAAACGTTCTGTATAAAAAGGATTTCCGCAAGCCTTAACTCTCTTAATCTGGGCGCGAATCTGTTCAAGTTGTTTTTCTGTTAAGTTCATTTAAAATATCCTTAAAAAAATGTTACTATTCATAGTAATGCCAGAAAACATGATTGTCAAATCGTTTTTGACAACGCAATAGCATCATCATAAGCCATAGGTTTACCCCATACATAACCCTGCACAAAATCGCAGTTATGTTCGTTCAGCAGTTTAAGCTGATTTTCTGTTTCTACGCCCTCTGAAATTACTTCGCAATTCATAATGTGCCCCATGTAAATTACAGAATCAACAAGATCCCGATTGCGCTGATTTTCTTCTATATCATCAATAAGACTTTTATCGATTTTAAGAAGATTGATTGGCAGATTCATAAGCTGAGCAATTGATGTATAGCCGGTTCCAAAATCATCAAGCGCAATCTGCACTCCCATTGCCCTAAGCTGCTTAATGTTACGGATTGTGTTTTCCATTGATTCCGCAAGAGAATATTCCGTTATTTCAATTTCAAGACATTCAGAAGGAAATTCCGTTTCTGAAATAAGTGTTTCAATCTTTTCTGCAAAATTTTCCTTTGAAATATTTTTTGCCGAAACATTTACAGAAATTGTGACCTTTTTTGTCAGCTGATCAAGAATCGGTTTAAATTCCGTCATGGCACGCTTTAACACGTAATCATCAATTTCAAGAATGAGATTTGATCTTTCTGCCACAGGAATATAAAACCCAGGACTGACAATTGTGCCATCCGGTTTTTTGCAGCGAATAAGTGTTTCAAAGCCGCGTAATTTTTTATTAGAAATTTCATACTGCGGCTGATAAACCAGATAAAAATAATCATTTTTAATGCTTTCAAGAATCAGTTTTTCGGCTTCCAGCTGATTGTCCTGTTCCTTCTGCATTTTATCATCATAAACAATAATATTTTGCGAAGATGACTTTCTTGCCTGCGTAAGCGCCAAATCCGACTGATTGAAAACAGTAATATAATCTTCTTCCATACCTGTATATTTTGAAATTCCACAGGCCAAAACAGGATAACAACTGGAAACCGTTTTTCCAGAAGCAGAAAACTGCCTTGGAATTAAAATCTCTTCTTTTACAGCATTCACCAATTCTTCTATTATATCTAAAGGATTTTTCTGACCATAAAAAAGAATGGCAAAATTTGACCCGGCAATTCTATAAACTATGTCTGTTTTTTCCAGACGTCCGCTGATTCTTTCTGCAATAACCTTTAAAACATAATCGCCAGCTTTAAGACCATAAGAATCAACAATCTTTGCAAAATCCCGGACTGCCACATTTGCAAGATAAAATGGTGTTTTTCCAGAAACATAGATTTCTGCATCTGTTACAAATTTTCTGCGGTTAAAAAGACCTGTTACATAATCAGAAATACTGTTTTCTGCTTCCTTTCTATAGAATTTTGAAAGCAGCGTAACTGTAAACAAAGAAACAAAAGATGTCATAATTCCAGGAATAGCAGTCAGTATATGAGTAACAGCCATTGCAATAACATTATGAACAAGCAGAATAAATAGAAGACAGTAAGCAATTGTTCTGCCTTTTTTGTAATCAATTAATACCATCAGAAAACAAATAAGAGAGATAATCGCCTGAATAGTTCCCTGAAAGCTTGAAACCGGAAAAGAATAACCATTTGTAAAATGAATTACCTGCACAACCCTGCCAATATAAAACATAAGCAGAATTAGCATTAGATTTACAAAAGTACATAGAACAAGCATAAGATTTTTTCTTAATGATATAAACATTCAGTAACCCCTGGTAAAAAACAAAATTGCTGTTTTTACAATAATATATTTTATTACATATCTCAGAAAATAAAAGAAAAAGTTTTTGTTACTATTGACAGTAACAAAAACCAATGATATATTGTTACTATAAATAGTAACACAGATAATAACAGGAGTTTTTATGGAAAAGCGAGTACTTAATACACAGGAAAAAAGCGGTCTTTCTTTGCAGGACCTTTTGCTCACAGCTGTTCTTCTTGCAGCTGGCGCAGTTTTAAAGTTCTTTGTTGGAACTTTCATCAATTTCTTTGGAATGAAACCTAACTTCATCATTGCCATGTACTGTATGGCAATTATTTTGATTCGTCCAAAAGTTTATTACAGTGTGATTATTGGTCTCTTGGCAGGCGCCATCTGTCAGTTCTTCCCTGGAACACCTTACTTGAACCTCGCTTCTGAATTTGCTGGTGCTCTTTGTATGGGATTGATGATTTTCATTCCATTAAAAAATAAAAAAGTGGTAATTCCAATGGTTGCAGTAAACACTTTTGTTTCAACAGTTGTTTCTGGCGGTCTTTACACAGTTCTGCTTTTCGTATTTATTAAATCTAATCCTTCTGCTATGTTTGCATATGTACCAATTGTTTTAGGCACAGCAACTTTGAACGCAGTAATCGTAAGTCTTTTGTACTTTCCGCTGCTCAAAGTTTTGAAAAAAGACAACAGTTCAGACGAAGAAACTAATCAGGAATAAAAATGATTGAAATTAAAGAACTGACTTTTAAGTATTCAGGTTCAAAGAAAAACGCATTGGAAAATGTTTCTTTGACAATTGAAAAAGGTGATTTTGTTGGATTAATCGTCGAATCTGGGGCGGGAAAAACAACTCTTTGCTCCTGCATAAACGGTTTGATTCCCCATCATTACACTGGCGATTTTTACGGCAGCGTAAAAATTCAAGGAACAGATACCTTTGACATTGAACCAGGAAAACTTGCACTTAAAGTCGGCTCCGTATTTCAGGATGTAGACAGTCAGCTTGTAAGCTTTTTTGTAGAAGATGAAATTCTTTTTGGCCTTGAAAATTTTGGAATTCCAAAGGACCAGATTGAACAGCGCATAACAGCCGCATTGGAAGCGCTTGAAATTCAGGAATTAAGGCATCGCGAAATCTCTACTTTAAGCGGCGGACAAAAACAGAAAGTTGCCATTGCTGCAATTTTAGCTCTGGAGCCAGACATTCTTGTCCTTGATGAACCTACAGGAGAACTTGATCCAGCTTCCAGCGTTCAGATTTTTAAGCTATTGCAAAAACTGAACAAAGAAAAAGGCATCACAATTGTTGTTGCAGAACAGAAAATCATGCTGCTCTGCGAATACGTAAAAAAACTCATCGTTCTTGAAAAAGGAACACTCATCCACTACGGAGAAATCCGCAGTACTCTTACCCATCAGAAAGAAATGGAAGAAGCCGGAATCAACTGTCCAAGAGTCCTCACCCTTACAAGCAGAATGGCAGAAGAAGGCCTTGTTCCAGATTCATACACAAAAGAAGACCGCATTTGCCTTAACGCAGCAGAATGTGCAGATTTTATAAGGAAGGTTATGTAACTATGGCAGAAACTATGCTTGAATTCAAAGATGTAAGCTTTTCTTATAACACAACTGCAAATGTTCAGAATTTGAACGTAAAAGTTGAAAAAGGCGATTTTATAGCAATAATTGGTTCAAACGGAGCGGGAAAATCAACATTTTCAAAATTGTGCAACGGACTTTTAACTCCAACCACAGGAGATGTTTTTGTTCTTAATAAAAACACCCGTCGCGAAAAAGTCAGCAGCCTGGCAAAACACATAGGTTTTCTTTTTCAGAATCCAGACCGCCAGATTTGCTGCAACACTGTAAAAGAGGAAATTGCCTTTAGTCTGCGGAACAACGGAATTCCAGAAGATGAAATCCAGCGCCGCGTAAAAGCCACATTAGAAGAATTCGGTTTTGAAGGAAAAACAGAACCTTTTAATCTTAGCCGCGGGCAGCGCCAGCGTCTTTGCCTTGCCTGCCTTATTGCACTAAATCCAGAAATTCTTATTCTTGACGAACCAACTACAGGCCTTGACTACAAGGAATGTATGATGATGATGAACCGCATCAAACAGCTGAACGAAAACGGAACAACTGTAATAATGGTTTGCCACGATATGGAAGTTGTACTTGATTTTGCAAAAACCGTAGTTGTAATGAACCGCGGGCAAATTCTTGAACAAGGCGAAACACGTAAAATCCTTGCAGACACTGAACTTTTAGGAAAAGCACGCCTGCTTCAGCCACAGATTGCTCAAGTAAGTACAATGCTTGGCAATGATTTTACTGGCATTTTCACAATAGATGAAATGATTTCCAAACTTAAATCACTTAAACTAAAAAAAGGAGAAAATGCATAATGAAAGGCTTTTTGGATTATTTACCGGGAAATTCTGTTTTTCACAAAATGCATCCGCTTTCAAAGATGTTCGTTTCCCTTTTGATTTGTGCGTCAGCATTCTGTTCGTCAAATTTCATTTATCTTGCAGGCATCATTTTGTTCAACATTCTGCTGGGAGCCATTGGCAACGGAAAACCAGGCTGCGGACTTTTCAGCAGAACAATGGGCCTTGTAAAAGGTCTTGTAAAAATGTCAATTTTCCTGTTCATTCTGCAGATTCTTGTAATCCGCACAGGAAACATTGTTGTGCCTCTTGGAAAAAACTTTGGTTTTACAGACGTGGCAATAAAAAACGGTCTTCTGCTGGTTTTAAGACTTACAGGCGCAACTTTACCACTTTCAATTTTAATCAGTGTAACAAATCTTAACGACCTTTCTAATACAATGGTAAAAAATCTGGGAGTTCCATACAAATATGCGTTTACACTTACTTCTGCAATTCGCTTTATTCCAGTTTTTTCCATTGAAATGTCAAATATCATTGATTCACAAAAAGCCCGCGGAATAGATTTTGAAATTAAAAATCCGTTCAAAAAGCTTTCAATGATTCTTCCGCTGTGCTTTCCACTATTGATTTCTTCCGTCCGCAAAATAGAAGCCACCGCAACTGCAGCAGAACTCCGCGGCTTTTACCTTCGCACCCGACAGAGCTGCTCAAAAGAATACAGACTGCACCTTTCTGATGCAGTCTTCATCCTTATTGGATTTGCAGTTCTTGCCGGCGGAATTTTTCTGTAAAAATTCATAAAAACTAATTGCAGTAATCAATAGCCTTGCAGTTCAGCTCGTAAAAATCAGGTTTTACCAAAAGTTTTACGGCAGCCTTCAATTCATCCCGTTCAATTACGCCGGTTTTGCAGGCTGCGCCCAAAAGCACCATGTTTACAACCTTTGAGCTTTTCAAATCTTCGCAAGCCTGTTCTGTATCTACCGCCACAGTTTTTGCAACGCTTTCAAGGTATTCAATCATTGCGCCTTCTTCAAAAGTTTTTCCAGTTAGACTTGCCGTTGTAGGCTGCACAACCTTTTTATTTACGATTACCATTCCGTCTTTTTTAAGATATTCAATGTTGCGCACCGCTTCGGTAGCTTCAAACGCAATAATTACGTCTGCCTTCCCTTTTGGAATAAGCGGGCTGAACAGATTTTCCCCAATGCGTACATGACTTACAACGGAGCCACCCCTCTGAGCCATCCCAATTGTTTCTGCCGAAAGAACTCGCTTTCCACTGCTCACAGCTGCCTGGGAAAGAACCTTTGCCGCAAGAACAGTTCCCTGTCCACCAACACCACAAATCAATATATTTTTAGCCATAAAAACCTCAATTTTAAGAAGGAGGGGAAAGCCTTCCCCTCGTCACAACCGGCAAAGCCGTTTGTTCCTACCCCTTCGCCTAGGGGCGCTGCCCCTAAAACCCCGGGTTAATTTATTGCCTTAACAGGACAAACCCCTGAACACAAGCCACAGCCTGTACACAAAGATTTATCGATTTCTACAATCTGTTTGCCCTTTGCATTTTTTTCCATGCTCAGACTCAATGCAGGGCAACCAAGCTCGTTTATGCATTTTTTGCAGCCAATGCACTTTTCTGCATCAACCTTTTTTGCACCATTAAACTTGTACCCCAGTTTTGAAGCAACCGCAATACAAGGCGATTTGAAAATAATTGCGCTTACGCCTTCGCTTTCTGATGCAGTTTTTACAGCTTTAACAGCTTTTTCATAATCAAAAGGATCAACTTCAATGATTGGCTTTACGCCAACGGCTTCAAGAATTTTTGGAATGCTTACCTTTTCTACAATTTCGCCCATCATTGTAACGCCTGTACCAGGATGAGGCTGATGCCCTGTCATGGCAGTTGTAGAATTATCAAGAATACAGATTGTCTGCTTGGACTGATTGTAAACAGCATTTACAACGCCTGTAATTCCGCTGGCAAAAAACGTAGAATCGCCAATAAAACTAAAGCAGTGGCGGTCTGGCTCGTTGTGATAAAATCCTTGCGCCATTGTAATATCTGCGCCCATACACAAACATGTATCGCACATATCCAAAGGATTTGCGTTACCCAATGTATAACAGCCGATATCGCCGCAATATGCTGTCTTTTTGCCTTTCATTGCCTGTTTTACGGCATAAAAAGAACCGCGGTGCGGACAACCAGCACATAAAACAGGCGGGCGCACAGGAAGCTCTGGTTTTGCTGCTGCAGAATTTTCAGCAGCAGAATTTGTTAAACCTGCAAGTTCCGCAACAATTTCCTTAATGATTTCTACAGTCAATTCGCCGGCTTCTGGAACTATGCCATCATGCTTTCCGTGAATTTCTACGCTGTGACCAAGTTCTTCGGCAAAACTGCCGTTTATGTGAATCAATGCATCTTCAATTACAGGATCCAGCTCTTCAAAAACAGTAATTTCATCGCAACCTGCCATAAATTCTGCCGCCAGCGGAGACGGGAACGGATACGGAGTCCCAATCTTTAAAACGGAAGCATTTTTTAGTGCCTCATTTTCCAGGTTTTCGTTCTTTAAGATGGAAATTGCTTCCATAAGATAGCAGTATGAAATGCCGCCTGCGGCAAATGCCAGCGGGGCGTTGCGGGGTATCCCCGCAGAAGGGGTAGGACGCAACGTAGTGCGGCCGAGGGGAAGGCTTTCCCCTCCCACAATATAATTGAATTTTGAGTCTGAAAATTCTTCAGGAAGAACATTTTCATTACGTTCAAAAATCGTCTTATGATTTGCGTAAGAAAGGCGCGGAAAAATTACCCAGCGCTGAGAATCTTTTTCAAAAACGCCTTTTGTGCGGCAAGGCAAAAGCTCAGGCATTTCCATGCTTTCGTAAGCGTGGTCAACGCGAGTTGTTGGGCGCAAAAGAACAGGAGTTTTGTATTTTTCGGAAAGTTCAAAGGCTTCCTGAATCATTTCGTAAGCTTCCTGGGGAGTAGACGGATCAAGGCAAGGCAGCTTTGAAAATTCCGCGAACTTGCGGGTATCCTGCTCCGTCTGGCTGGAAATCGGGCCCGGGTCATCTGCAGAAACAATGACCATTCCGCCTTTTACGCCAACGTAGCTAAGGCACATTACAGGGTCACTGGCAACATTAAGCCCCACCTGCTTCATCGTAACAAGAGTGCGGCTGCCTGCGTAACTTGCGCCAGCGGCAACTTCTACAGCAGCTTTTTCGTTTATAGACCATTCAACGTAAGTTCCGGTCTTTTCTTTGTATTTAGAAATAAATTCAATAATTTCGCTGGAAGGAGTTCCAGGATATCCGGCAACAAGATTTACACCGGCTTTTAATGCACCAAGCGCAATTGCCTGGTTTCCCATAATCATCTGTTTTAACATAATCTAATTATACAACTTTTTAAGAGTGTTTTGTAGTCAAGACTGTTGACTTTTTTATTATAAATTTAAATGGAAAATATCTGGTTCTCTAATTACTAACGATTCTTTTTTCCTGCCATTTGTCCGTTTTCCAGCGCAGAACCATACCAACGGCTCGGAAACATTCGTCGCAGGCAAGGGCAATATAACAGCCTGTAACAAGAAGTTTATTGAAAATGCCGAGAAACCAGGTTCCAAAAACTGTGCAAATAAACATGAATATTACGGCAAGCACAACCGGGAAAATCGCATCGCCACTTGTTTTTAGTGCAGTTCCATAAATCAGATTTGTAACGCGACCAAACTCCAGAATTATGTCAATCCATAAAAGTCTTGTAACGATTTTTACCATTTCTGGATTGGAACTTAAGCCCTTTACAAAATGAGGTGCAAAAACTGCTATGGCACACCCTAAAATCGAAGAAACAATGATTCCAAATACAAGGGCCTTTCTGATTCCTTTTTTGCACTCTTCAAATTCTCCGCGACCAATACGCCAGCCCGTCAGGATGCCGTTTGCCTGTGCAAGCGCCGCCCCCACCGCAAAAGAAAAATTCGAAATCTGCACTGTGTATGCTCGGGCAGCAACATTAAAACCTTCTCCATCCATTTGATTTAGAAAGCGTATTGCCATAGTTATGGAAATATTGTAAATCAGAGTTTCCAGTGCCGAAGGAAATCCAATCTTAAAAATTTGCAGCAAAATCAACTTTGTGCTGCTTCGTTCTGGAAAATCCTTTGATTTTATAAGTATTTTTGAAAAAACAAAAACGATTGCAAGATTTATAACTTTAGAAATTACAGTTGCAACGGCAACTCCTGTAATTCCCCAGTGAAAATGAAAAAGAAAAATACTGTTCAGCACTAGATTTACAAGATTTCCAGCGATTGTTGCATACAAAGGATATTTTGTGTAACCAAAAGCTCTTAAATATCCGGAAAATATTGGAATCAAAGCATTTAAGAAACAGGCACTTCCTACAATTTTCATGTAAATCGCCGCAGAATTTTCCAGAGTTGCAGAAATTCCAATCGAAACAAGCAGTTTTCGGCAGAAAAAAAACAATACTATTGAAATCGGGATTCCAATAGTAAGGTTAAAAATAACACCAATATTTTTAGCCTGGCAGGCAATACCATTCTTTCCCGCTCCAATATTCTGCGTCATCACTGCCATCATTCCGGTAGAAACAATAGAGAACATAAGAATAAACATGCTGATGTAAGTATTAGCAGTGCCGACTGCACCAACAGCCTGGTCGCCAATGGTAGAAAGCATCAAAGTATCTACCATTCCCGCCATCATAAAAAAGAGGATTTCTATATAGATTGGTACAAAAAGTGTTAATAGTGATTTTTTCATTTTGCTGTCTCAATTTAATATTATAGTTAAATTTTGATATAATTCTTGCATTAAACTGTTATTTTATATAACAAAACTATCATTTTTTTCAAAATTATTCATAATCCGTAATTACTTAAAAAAATACTGCCAGTCAGAAAGCGAATGTTTTTGCCAGCCTCTTTCTTCCTTCCCGTATTTTCATAATTAAACAATTTTTTTTTGTAAAATCAATTTTATGTTTAATTTTCATAAAACTCGAATTTAGGGCTATTTTAATTCTTAGTATCTAGAAAAATTCTTGTATATCTTTCTATATAGGAATAAAATGTAAGATAAGAAATTTATTTATTAAACAGGAGCATGCACCAGAATGGATAACAAAATCATTCTAAAAGCAGAAGACCTGGATGGCTACCTGACACAGGAAGACATGAAAGATCTTGCCTCTTTGGACGAAATGTTCAAAGAAACAATGAAGTCTTTTAATCCGGTTAACGAAGCAAAAATCATTGAAGGCTACGACAAAATGGGCCACGAAATGCAGAAAATCTGCAAGAAACATCCTAGAATCAAGGTTTATTCCTTTGAAACAGAAACACAGGCTCAGGCAGAAGCTAGCCGTGTTATTGCAAAGCTTAGAGATGAACGAACAGACCATCAGGAATTCATGTATTACAGCCAGCGTGCATACGAAATGCTTTTCCGTATGGCGTATGCAAACCAGTCAACAGACGAAAAAGGCCATATCGTTGTAAAAACTCCAGTTACTTATCCAGTTCAGAACTATGCAGTTCACAAAATTCCTGCGATTGACCACAAAATCAACAATTCTGTAATGTGCGTAATGCTTAGAGGCGCACTTCTTCCTAGCATGATTGTTTCAAAAGAAATTGAAGAGTTTTCTTCTAACAGCTACATTACTCCATTTGCTCTTTTTAAAATCAGCCGCAACGATTCAAAGAATGAAAACAACATGGAATATGTGCTTGACTTAGATAAATCTTTCTTTAATCTTGAACAGCTTAACGGTAAAGATCTGATTTTTGCAGATCCAATGAATGCTACAGGCGGTTCCCTTGTTACAGTTGTAAAGTACCTTCAGAGTCAGGGAGTTAAACCAAAATCAATTGCTTTCTTCAATACAATTTCTACACTCAAAGGAAGTATTCGCGTAACCCGCGCTCTTGAAAACTGTACCTGCTACACTTTGTGGATGGATCCTGTTATGAACGAAAAGGCATACATCATGCCTGGTCTGGGCGATGCCGGCGACCGTCTTAACGGCTGCGACACAAAAGACCACCCAAGAAACATCATTCAGCTGCTTTCTGATTACGGACATAATATTTCCAGTTTGTATCGGAGCCAGATGTTTGAAATCGAACGTACAGTTCTAGGATAAATGAATAAGGAAAATTATATTTTAGAGGTTATAAAATGAATCTGATTTATGGAATTAAAGATAGACCTAGTTTTGACAAAATCGTGCTTTTTGCCATTCAGCAGCTGCTTGCAATCATGGCAGCTACAATTGCTGTTCCTGCAATCGTAGGAAATGGACTTTCAGCTTCTGCAGCTCTTTTTGGTGCAGGTGTTGGTACAATCATCTACCTTTTATTCACCAAGAGTTCAAGTCCTGTATTTCTCGGAAGCTCCTTCGCTTTCATCGGTTCTATGTTCAGCGCCTTTGGTGGTGCCGCATCAATTTCAATTGGCTACTGGGGACTTATCATCGGTGCCTTGATGGCTGGTATCGTTTACATCATCATCGCAGCAATCGTAAAAGCTTTTGGTGTTGAATGGATCAACAAGCTTATGCCACCAGTAATCATTGGCCCAACAGTTGCAATCATCGGACTTTCACTTTCTGGAAATGCCATTGGCGATCTTATGAAATCCAGCGTAGAAGGCGGAAGCACTTATGTTGCTCTTATCTGTGGTCTTATCACTCTTGGCGTAACAATGCTCTGCTCAACTTACGGTAAAAAAATCGGCCGTCTTATTCCTTTCATTATTGGTATTCTTGCCGGCTATCTTGCAGCATCTATTTTCGCTGCCATCGGAAAAGCTACAGGAAATTCTTCCCTTATCGTAATCAACTATGATGCCCTTACTTCCCTTGATTTCCATACAGCTGCCGCTTATGTTTCTCTTCCAAAATTTGCATTCTTCCTTGGTGGTCTTGAAGGATTTAAGGGAATTACAGGAACTTACCTTCTTACAATCTTTGCAGCATACGTTCCAGTTGCTTTTGTAGTATTTGCAGAACATCTTGCAGATCACAAAAATCTTTCTGCAATCGTCGGAACAGATCTTCTTAAGGAACCTGGCCTTACACGCACACTTCTTGGTGATGGTGTTGGTACATTCGTTTCAACATTATTCGGTGGTTGTCCAAACACTACATACGGCGAATCTATTGGATGCGTTGCAATTACACGCAATGCTTCAACAGTTTCAATCTGGGGATGTGCAATTCTCTGTATCATTTTCAGCCTTTTGACTCCACTTGTTGCCTTCCTTACAACAATTCCAAACTGTGTAATGGGCGGCGTTTGTGTTGCATTGTACGGATTTATCGCCGTTTCTGGTCTTAAAATGTTCCAGACAGTTGACTTGAACAAGAACAAAAATCTTTTTGTTGCATCTGTAATTCTTATTACTGGTGTTGGCGGAATGGTTATAAAATTTGGTGCTGTAGAAATCCGCACAGTAGCATGTGCCCTTATTCTTGGAATTCTTACAAACGTAATGCTTTCAAAAGAAGAAGATGAAAAATCTGAATAAGCAGTGAGTTATAGGGGCTGTCCAATAAGTTTACATTACGGTGGTTGAGTTTATCGAAACCACCGCATTTAGTGTAGCAGTCATTTCAACGAGTGGTTCCTGAGCCCTTCGACAGGCTCAATGAACGCTACACTCATTACTTTTGGGACAGCCTCTTTCTGACTGGTAGTATTTTCATAATGCAAATAAAACTATTAAAAATCAATTTTATAGAGTGCGCAATTAAACTAGAAATTCGTTCTATTAAAAAAACTGAACCAGCAGGATGTGGCCAAATACAAAAGCCGCAGGAAAAGTAACAATCGTCATCAAAGTAGAAATCACACAGGCTCGGCTTGCAAGAATTTCTTCCTTTTTATATTGAACGCAGGCAATTGAAAGTGTAACGCTTACTGGAGCACTGAACCCAATAAGCAGCGCCATCAGCGAATATTCATTAAACCTGTAAAGCCCAGTTTTATGAATAATCACACAGCAAAAACCAATCAGCAATGGTGCCAAAATATTCCGTAAAAAAGCAATAATCCACGCAGTTTTATCTTTAAGACATTCTGTCAGACTGGCTTCTCCAATGCTCATTCCAATCATAATCATGCAAAGTGGCGAAACAAGCTTTGAAAGAGATTTTACAGTCACATAAAAAACAGGAATAGATTTATCCAGCCGCAAAAAACTGCATCCTTTTATATTTTGCATAAGAAACACAGAAATTCCCAGAAACATTCCAATCATAACCGGCGTTAAAAACACTTTTTTGATAGAAGACGTAAAGTTCTGCGGATTTATTTTTTCACCGCTGATAACGGAAATAGCAACAATATAAACAAAAATTCTAAAGACGATGCTTATTGTGCTTATGTAAAGCATTACTTCTTCGCCATGAGTTTCATAAACAGACTGCAGAATTGGCATTGAAAACAACGTTGTCTGACCAATAGCCATAAAAAAAGAACTGACAGTAGATGCTGCTTTTCCTTTTTTTAGAAATATAAGCTTTCCAATAACAATCAGTAAAATATAGAAGAAAACAGAAAGCACAAATTCCACAAGACTTGATTTGAACGTCTGCCACTCAAAATCCTGCATAAAAGCATTGAACGCAAAACATGGAACCGCAAGCTTCCAGATAAGAGCAGATAAAGTTTTCTTTCCAGAGCCTTCAAGAATGTCCTTTCTTGTAAAAACAAATCCTACAAAAATAAGGATTACAGTCTGAAAAAAAGCAGATAAAAAACTATGATTTGAAAAAACTGTGTTAAATACTTCTGACATTATTTTTGCCTGAGAAACTATTCTACATCTGTTTATACAAAAATAACAATATGAACTATACATCTTAGCCCGAAATTCGAGTTTTTTGAAAATTAAACATAAAATTCGAAATTAGAACTAATAATCTTTAAAAATAAACGATAAGATTAGAACATATAATATCAACAAGACAACTTTGTTTATATTTCTCAAAGATTATTGAAAAATCAGAAATCATAATCTTTGTCAATAAAATATAAAAAAATATTTTTTTCACAAAATATATTGACGTTTAAAAAAAAATTTTCTATCTTGTACGCATAAAGACGAAGGCGTCAGAAATCACAGCTAGCAGTGATTTCTGACGCCTTTTTTATTTTTTCCGAAAGAGGTAACACTATGAAAAAAATTGTTTCTTTAGTTTTGGCTGCTGCAGCAGCATTAACACTTGCAGGTTGTTCAAAAGATGACGGCACAACAGTAAAAGTTGGTATCCTTCATTCTTTAAGTGGTACAATGGCTATTTCTGAAACTTCAGTGCGTGATGCTGAAATGCTGGCTGTAAAAGAAATCAATGCAGCTGGTGGTGTACTTGGCAAGCAGATTGTAGTAGTTCAGGAAGACGGTGCTTCTGAACCACAGATTTTCGCAGAAAAAGCCCGCAAATTAATTCAGAATGATAAAGTTGCAACAATTTTTGGTTGTTGGACAAGTGCAAGCCGCAAGGCCGTTAAACCTGTTGTAGAAGAAACAGGCGCATTGCTCTGGTATCCAGTTCAGTACGAAGGTATGGAAATGAGCCCTAACATCATGTACATGGGTGCAGCTCCAAACCAGCAGGCAGTTCCAGCAGTTGATTTCTGTGCAGAAAAATTCGGTAAAAAAATGTTCCTTGTTGGTTCTGACTACGTTTTCCCAAGAACAGCCAACAAAATCATCAAAGCTCAGCTTGCAAACATTGGCGGAACATGTGCCGGTGAAGAATATACACCAATGGGTCACACAGATTACGCAACAATCGTTTCTAAAATCGCAGCTGCAAAACCAGACTGTGTAATCAACACATTGAACGGTGACTCAAACGTTGCATTCTTCAAACAGCTTACAGATGCAGGTCTTACAGCAGAAAAATGTCCTGTAATGAGCTTCTCAATTGCAGAAGAAGAAGTTGGCGGTGTTGGTATTGATAACCTTAAAGGTCACTACGTTGCATGGAACTACTACCAGACAACAAAAACTCCAGAAAACGAAAAATTCGTTGCTGATTACAAAGCTGCTTACGGTGCAAAACGCGTAACAGACGACCCAATCGAAGCTGGCTACATCGGAGTTTACATTTGGGCAAAAGCTTGTGAAAAAGCAGGTTCATTTGATGTTGCAAAAGTACGTGCTGCTGCAAAAGGCATTACATTCGATGCTCCAGAAGGAAAAGTTACTTTGGACGGCGACAACCAGCACCTTTATAAGCCAGTTCGCATTGGTAAAGTTAATGCAGAAGGCTTGATTGATGAAGTTAGCGCAACTCCTTCAGCTGTAAAACCAGATCCATACCTTTCAACATACGACTGGGCAAAAGGCCTTTAATAGCAATTTGAAATAAGAAGAAGGGGGAAGTCTCCCCCTTCGCTCGCACTGCGTTGCTCGCTACCCTCTCTGCGGGGGTACCCCGCAACGCCCCATTTATTTTTCGGGGTTACTTATGACATCATTTCTTACGATTTTATTCAACGGTTTGAGTTTAAGTTCAATTCTGCTCCTGGCAGCACTTGGACTTTCCATTACTTTTGGTTTAATGCGCGTTATCAACATGGCTCATGGTGAGTTCATTATGATTGGTGCCTATACAACCTTTCTCGTTCAGAATTTCTTTTTGAAATTCATCCCTAAATCAGCATTTGATTTTTATTTTCCACTGGCATTAATATTCAGTTTTGCAGTGGCTTTTGGATTTGGACTTCTTCTGGAACGTCTTGTAATCCGCAGATTATACGGAAGAGAAACAGATTCCCTTCTTGCTACATGGGGTGTAAGCCTTGTTTTACAGCAGCTTGCCCGCACAATTTTTGGCGCACCAAACGTAAACGTTTCTGCTCCATCTTTCTTAAACGGAAATATTACATTATTCGCTTCGCAGGATTCTGCAGGTCTTGTAATGACATATAAACGTCTTTTTATCATCGCACTTGTTGTTGCATGCATGATTGCCATGTACTTCTTGATGTACAAATCAAGCTACGGGAAAAAAGTTCGCGCAACAATGCAGAATCGCCCTATGGCACAGTGTCTTGGTATTCAGACAAATAAAATAGACTCTTATACATTTGCAATTGGTTCAGGACTTGCCGGAGTTGCCGGATGCGCACTCTGTCTGCTTGGTTCAGTTGGACCTAGCCTTGGTCAGAACTATATTGTAGATACATTCATGGTTGTAGTTCTTGGTGGCGTTGGTCGTCTTGCAGGCAGCGTTGCAGGAGCTCTTTTAATTGGCATGAGCAATTCTTTTATTCAGGCTGGCACAAGTGCAAACATTGCAAAAGCCCTTGTTCTTCTGCTTGTAATTCTGTTCCTGCAGAAAAAGCCACAGGGATTGTTCGTTATTCATTCCCGCAGCCTGGACGAATAGGAGAAAGCTATGAAATTTAAGATTTCAGATTTATACAAAACACTTTCAGCAGGACCTGCCAGCACAATTGACGGTCTTACAGCTAAAGGAAAAAACGGCGCATTTGCCATTGTTGTATTTATTGTTGCATTGCTTCCACTTTTTATTTCACCGTTCCGTGTAAGTCTTGTCGGTAAATACATTACATTTGCCATTGTTGCAATGGCGCTTGATTTAATCTGGGGTTACACAGGTATTTTAAGTCTTGGTCACGGAGTTTTCTTTGGTCTTGGCGGCTACGGCTTAGGGATGTACTTAAAGCTTGCTGCATCCAACGGAAAATTGCCGGACTTTATGAGCTGGTCTGGCCGCACAACCTTGCCTTGGTTCTGGGAATATTATCAGAGTGCTCCCGGCACAATTTTTATGATTCTTCTGGTTCCAACAGTGCTTGCCATAATTCTTGGATATCTGACTTTTACAAACAGAATTAAAGGCGTTTATTTTTCTATTTTAAGTCAGGCACTTGCCCTTGTTTTTGTAACTTTGTTCATCGGTATGCAGCAGTTCACAGGTGGTACAAACGGACTTACAGACTTTGACAAGCTTTTTGGACTTTCACTGCACAATATGAACACCAAGTACATCTGGTATTATGTAGCACTTGGATTTTTGATTTTGACTTACATCGTTTTCAATGGCGTTCTTAAATCAAAATGTGGACGCGTTCTTGTTGCCATCCGTGATGGTGAAAACAGAACTCGTTTTTCCGGTTACTATGTTGCCATGTACAAAACTTTTGTTTACGCATTGAGCGCACTTTTCACTGGCATTGCAGGAGCTCTTTTTGTTCCATTCAGCGGAATCATAAGCCCTAGCGAAATGAGCATTTCAAACTCCATTGATATGGCAATCTGGGTTGCAGTCGGTGGCCGCGGAAGTCTCATTGGCGCCGTAATCGGGGCATTCGTAGTAAATCTTTGCAAAACTTGTGTAAGCGAAAACTTCCCTGAAATCTGGTCATATTTTATCGGACTTCTTTTCGTTCTTGTAGTTATGTTCCTGCCACGTGGTTTAACAGGCGTATTCATGGACGCAAGAATTCTTATTGCAAAAAAAATCAAAAAGATGATTTCTTCTGAAAAATCTGCTGTATCTGAGGAGGCTTAATTATGGGAATGCTTAAATCATTAAAGGAAGCGCTTAAACCAGAAGCACCAATTATGCTTCCTATGTATAACCTGGGATATATTCCTAAAATAAAAAAATTTTATGAAGTTCCACCAGTAGTATCTATTGAAAACATTTCCGTTGAATTTGACGGTTTTAAGGCTGTTAATAACGTTTCAACTGAAATTTTTCCTCATCAGGTTCACTTCTTTATTGGGCCTAACGGTGCCGGAAAAACTACAATGCTGGACATTATCTGCGGAAAAACAAAGCCTTGTGCAGGCAGCGTAATTTTCCACGGAACTTCGCCAGAAATCGATAGCAGCATGGTAGATATTGACGTTACCCACATGCGCGAATTTGAAATCATCAATCTTGGTTTTGGCCGTAAATTCCAGGCTCCAAGTATTTTTAAGAGTCTTACTGTTTACGAAAACATGGAGCTTTCTTTAAAAGGAAACAAATCTGTTTTTAAATCCTTGTTTTTCAAAGCAACAAAAGAACAGAAAGCAAAAATTGACGAAATCCTAAGCTTTGTTGAGCTTAAAAATAAAAAAGATGAAAAAGCCAGCGGATTAAGTCACGGTCAAAAACAGTGGCTGGAAATTGCAATGCTTTTGGTTCAGGAACCGGAAGTTCTTTTGCTTGACGAACCTGTTGCCGGCATGGGCAAACCAGAAACAGAACGCACAGGCGTAATCATCCGCAACATCGCAAAAAAATATGCAGTTTGCGTTGTTGAACACGACATGGAATTCGTTCGCAAAGTTGCAGATGTTGTAACAGTAATGCACGAAGGAAAAATTCTTAAAGAAGGCACTCCAGACGAATGTCTTGCCGACGAACAGGTAAAAGCCGTTTATCTTGGCCGCGGTAAGTTCCACAAGTCAGGAATTTAAAACGGAGGAAAATCTATGCTGGAAATTGAAAACTTAACTGCCTGCTATGGCGAATCAAATATTATCCCAGGACTTACTCTTTCTGTTCCTGATAAGGAAATTGTATGTCTTGTTGGCCGTAATGGTGTTGGAAAATCTACAACTCTCAAATCAATTATGGGGCTGGTAAAAACTCCTCAGGGAAGCATTAAACTTGCTGGCGAGGAAATCATCAGCAAAAAAACTTACGAACGTGCCGCACTTGGAATTGGCTACGTTCCACAGGGACGAGATATTTTCCCTCAGCTGACCGTTCAGGAAAATCTTGAACTTGGACTTGAAGTAAACAAAGGAAAAGGAACAATCGGAGAAGAAATTTTTGAACTGTTCCCAATCATAAAGGAATTCCTTCACCGAAAAGGAGGAAACCTTTCTGGCGGTCAGCAGCAGCAGCTTGCAATTGCCCGTGCTCTTGTAAGTCACCCAAAACTTCTGATTCTTGACGAACCAACAGAAGGTATTCAGCCAAGCGTTATTGAAGACATTGCATCCGCAATTGAAAAAGTAAACAAACAGCTGGGAATCACAGTTTTAATTGTAGAACAGTATCTTGATTTTGTACTTGGCGTTTCAAACCGCTACTACGTTCTGGACAAAGGCGAAATCTGTCTTTCTGGCCTTACAAAAGAAGCAGACGCCGCTTTAATTCAGAGCAAGATGAGCATTGGATAAAATATTTGTAAAAATAAAATTTGGAGTAAAATTATGTCATGTTTTGTTGTACCACTCACAGAAGCAGTTGTAGTTTCTGCTGCAAAAGCACTTATTAATAGAAGAAACAACGCAAAAAACGTTGTAAACGAATCACAGAAATCAAAATTAAAGCTGGAAAGCTTTAACAAAAAAATCAGCATCCTGCAGAATATGCTCTACGGCGGAAGTTTCCTTCTGGCATTGGAACATATCTACCACGGCGAAGTAGTTCTCTACCCTCCGTTCATTACAGCTATGCGAACAGCAGAAGACACAGCAGAAATGCTGCACGAAATGGCAACCGTCGGCGTTTCCATGTCTTTGCTTGTAACAGCCGCATGGGGCGCAGGAATTTTGATTTACAAACTTTGCAAAAAAATCGCCAAAAAGGAGGAAATTGCCTGATGTGCGAAATAATGACAATTTGCGCCGCCACCATTTTTTCCGCACTATATTTCATTCGGAAAAAAAACGGTAAAAACTACAGAAATGCAGGATTCGCAAGCCTTATGTTTTGGGGCGCATCCTTAATGTGGCTTTGCGACTGCATATTCAGCGCTGCAGGCGGCGAGCCCTTCTTTGGCATAAGTGCAAAAGACACATTGCTAGGTGCAATCATAATTGCAGCCGGCCTTGCGATTTTCACACTTCGTGAACTCCACTCAAAGTTCACAAAAAACTAAATTTGTTTAACCTCCCGGGAGTAAGCGTATTTTCTAAAGTCATTTTCGAATTTAAATTGACGCTACTCCTGTTTTTTTTAGAAATAAAATAATCATCTAAAATATGGGCGTTCCCCTTCGGGTCACGTTCCAGGTTCCGCTAACGCTCATTGTTTGTTCTGGTGGTTTCGACAACCCCTTCGACAGGCTCAGGACAAGCTCAACCAGCGCTAGAGTTTAAAAACAAAAAAGGCAATTTCAGAAACGGCGGTGGTTGAGCCAGTCGAAACCACCTTTATTCAAGGTCTTTTCGAAAGGCTCAATGACCACAGTCACTGAAATTGCCTTTTTTCCGTAATTTAATTCTGCTGACGAAAAACTATTTTCCCATAACCGAGTTTTTGCAAATTTTCACTTAAAAAAATCAAATTTTTTTTGCCTTTGTTATGTTATAATGATTTTATATGAAAAAAATATTCATCCTTAAAAAGCCGGAAGTTTATTCATTTGACGAACTTTCATTTATTAAAAAAATTGTTGAACAATCAGATTCCTCGTCTTCAGAAAATAAAGCGGTTCTTGAAAAACTAAACAAAATGCTCTTATCAATAGAAGAAACTAAAGAAAATACTGCAGTTTTTTTTATGCCAGAAGCAACCTACGCTGTATTTTCCATCTTTCAGGGCGAAACAGCAATCTGTGATTTTGCACAAAAAGATTCTCAGCAGATAATAGACATTCTTAATTCAGAAAATGATAATTCTGAAATTAAACTGCACATTTTAAAAAAACTGAAAATTCTGAATGATTTTTTTAAAGACGGAAATTCTGCAAAACCAGTTCCTTCGCAGGCAAGCGAATTTATAGAATTAGTCATCTGTAATTGAAATCTTTATGATTTTTCCCAATTTCATAAGCCGCTTTGTAAGGTGACCCATATTAAAATTTTCCGGCGCCTTTACAGAAAAAATCAATTCAATTCGTTCTTTTTCTATTGATTCAGACATATTCAAATCTCGTTTGTACAGCCCGGCATCAATAATTTCTTTCTGCACCAGTTCAATATCTACAGAATGATTTTCATAAACAATAATCAGCTTTTTTGACTTTTCAGCTGGACACAATCTGTATTCAAGCTTTTCTAAAATTCCAAGACAAACCATTGCCAGAATTAAAGTTAGAAAAGAAATAAAATACTGTCCAATGCCACAAGCAAGTCCAATTGCTGCCGCAGTCCAGATAACCGCCGCAGAAGTAAGACCGCGAACATTAAGTCCTTGCCGAATAATTGCACCTGCTCCAAGAAAACCTATTCCAGAAACAATCTGTGCGGCAATTCGGGTAGGATCTCCGCCTTGTGGTCTTCCTGGCAACTCTGCCATCGTATATGAAATAATCGAAAGTAACGTAGATGACATGCTGATAAGAACAAGTGTTCTTATACCAACAGTATGATGCTTTGTTTTTCTTTCAAGTCCCAGTACAAGCCCGCACAAAAAACTTGCAGAAAGCCGCACTGCATATTCCAGATATAAATTTTCAAAATGCATAATCATATAGTAACAATAGCTTTTTATTTTTAAGATTACATAAGTTCTTCAACCCAGTATTTCTTAATTTCAACCTTTTCTACATATTTTTCTTTAAGTTCATTCAAAATCGCATAGTGAAGTGTGTTTTGATGAGCTTCTATATTTTCCTTGCTTTCCCATTTTTCCAGAATACAAATATCATCGTCACTATCCATAGGAAAGAACATACAATATTCAATATTTCCAACTTCTGCCCGAGACATTTCTATAATATTGTTATCTCGAAATTTTCTGTAAAATTCGCTGCGACAACCTTTTTTTAAATAATACCGTACCTGAATAAAAAAAAATTTCATATCATGTTCCTGTAAAATTTCCGCACACTCTAACCAATATATATTTTACAATAGAGATTTGAATTTTGTAAGAAAAAAATAATATGTTATGCAAAAATAACTTCAAAAACTAACGTGAAATATCAATTCCCAAATCTTTTTTGCGGGCAAACAGAATTAATGCTGCAACTGCAAAAATTAAAGAAGGAATACAGAAAACCATTCTCAGCTTAAAAAGTGTAAAATCTGTTTGACCAGAAAGGAATATCATACAAAGTGTAAGTCTCACCGCACAAAAGATATGTAACCGCAACATAAAGTTTTAAAGAATTTTCTTCAAGAGAATAAGAAACGGAAAACATTGCATACATTATAAGCGCATTTAAGATTGCCCAAAAAAAAATCCATGGCTTATATCTGCCAAAGCGGGATTTTGTTCTGGTAACAATCACACCCATCAAAGGATCATTAAATGCATCAATTTTTCATCCACAACATTTGACAATTTCTCGTCATTTTTCAGGTTTGAATATTAAAATAAATAAAAAAACAGCCTTAGAGAAAAACCTCCAAGGCTGCCTGTACTTGTCAGTACTATTTGTTTACAATTCTACGCGTTTACGCTGTTACAGTAACCGTTACAGAAGATACGCATTTTTCATAGCGTTCGGTACCTGGCTTTGTTACAAGTTTTACCTCATAATTTCCTGCATCAATTCCCGAAGGAATATACGCTTCAATAATGCTTGAGCCGATTCTGTTATAACTTGCAACACGAATTTCGGTTTTGTCAGAAGCAACAAGAAAAACACCCTGCACTTCATAATCTGCATCAAAAGAATCATTCTTTCCTTTAATTCTGAGCATTGAACCTGAATCAAATTCCAGAATATCGCTTTCTTTTCCGTTTTTCAGAACAGAATACATCTCTTTTATTACAGGAATCAGAACATAACCGCTGCCTGCCTGTCTGTACGCTGCATTTTTAATCATCTCGTCTGCTGCATCATCTTTGAACTTAAAGACAGTTGTAATTCGATGATTGGAACTTCCAGGCATAAAACCTTCGTTCAGTTTTGCGACAGTTCCATTTGCCCTGTTGAACATCCAGCCGAACGGAAGTTCAACCTTGTAGCCAAGATTAACAAAATGCTTGACTCTGTCATTCAAAACAGAAAGAACTGCACGGGCATCTGCTTCTGTAATCGTTGAATTGTAGCTGGTTATTTCCTTTATAAGATGTTCATTGTCCAAAGTCTGGTCAACAACACTTCTAAAGCAATATTTGTCTTTACCCTCGCTTACTTTGAGGGAATTTTGATAAGTATAAATCTGAATCATAATATTATTCCTTCTTCTGCAATTTTTATGCGGCAGAAGTCGCTCATTTGATATTCCGACTTTGCGGAAATCCAGCGCATCTTTTCCTGCCAGTATGCTAACAGCTTAGGCAAAAATCAGCGCATTGACAAAAGAAGAAGGATAAACTATAATTCTTTTAACATTCGAATAAGAATTAGTTGGTTTATCCAACTTCTTGTTAAGAGCCGTTTTAAGTTTTACCGAACTTAAGCGGCTTTTTTTTCGGCTGCATTTACAGCCATAAGCACATTCATAGGCTTACCTCCCATCCTTTACTTATTTACGATTCAAAATCGCATTAATTTCTTTAAGCTGCTCATCGCTAAGATTTGCGGCTTTTCCTGCAAAATTCAACACAACCTCTTTTGCAAGGCGGTTAGAGTTGATTTTTTCCATTTCAATCTGCACAAGTTTTCTGTCTTTGTTCAGTTCTGCTTCGTGTAGTATTTTACATTCTTCATCGCTCAAGTTATATTTTGAGCAAATAAGTTCCGTTAAAGCCGGCGGAATCTCGCGGTTTCCGCTTTCTATGGCAGAAAGATATGAAGATTTGATACCAAGCTTATCCGCCATGTTCTTAAGCATTTCCCTTTTATCAATCCTAAGATGCTTTAAGAATTCACCGTACTCGCTTATCTGTCTTTCTTCTGCCATAAGAACCTCCATTCCCCTCCGCTCTTTCTGTTCAAGATAATATTAACACCTCTGTATTAAATTATCAACCTGTTAATAATTTAATACAGAGAAACTTATTTGTCAAGTGGGAAAAATATTTTCTTTTAGTTATGTCAAATATTTTTATGGTGGTAATCCAATATTTTTTTTCGGGTATTTTCAGACTGTACTTTTATGATAACCATGCAGCCATTATTCAACTCCCAGCGCTTTAAACACCGCATCCTCAGCCGAACTATAAAAAATCAACTGAAATTTACTAATAAGTTCTGGCGGTACAGTCGGCAAATCAGAAGCAGAAACCATTGGAATAAGAACCTTCTTTGCACCGGCACTAACTGCGACCTGCAAAGAATCAGCAAGGCTTTCAACTTTAATCATAGTACCGCCAATACTTAAATCACCAAGAATAACGCAACTGGAAATTACCGGCTTATTTAAGGCCGAAGAACACATAGCAATCAAAGTCTGAATAGTAAGCTGTGTAGTCATTCCAATTCCATTCAAATCTTGAATATCTACTAAATAATCTGTTTCTGTAATCCCAATAGAGGCACTGATATTTTTATAATTAGCTTTCAAATACTTATATGCAGTATCCATAGCTTCTTTTGCTTCGCGGTTAGTTCCAACTCCAGTCTTAGTAAATTTTCCAGAACCAGCACTAACTTGTGTTTCAAGTTTATAGGTACCAAGCATTCCTGTTGCACCTTTACCGACTGTATAAAGATGACCAGGTTTTCCAAGCCCTTCTGGAATTAATGTACCGCCTCCCTGTTCTGGGACAGAAACAAACTCTTCACGGAAAGTTTCATTATCAATATACGAGAAATTAACATCAAAGAATTCCATACCGCCGATTTTCTTTAATTGTTCTTTTACCCGGCGACGCATTTCAAGTGCAAATCTCAAAATCTGTTCAATCTGTTCTTTGTTATAATTTCCATCTGGGTAAAGCAACTTAGCCAGACCAGAAACAGTTTTCTTTACCGCAATTACATCACGTTGATTCAAGTTATTACCAAGCTTAAAATACTTATCTATTGCATCCGCAAAAGAAACTTTTCTTAATTCGCGAAGGACTTCTGCAAAGTAATCAGTTATAAATCCATAGTCATTGGTAAAATATTCAGGTCTGTACTTTGGAATCTCCCAACCAGGTACATAGCAGTGCATTCGGTCAAAGAAAGCAGAATCATTTGCCATAACAGATGGAAAGGGTTCAAATAAGTGTGAAGTTTTCAAAATTGTTTCAACATTCTGATTTATGTTTCCAACAAAAACCATCGAAGCTGATGCATTTTTTTCTTCTTTACCACGGGCAAAAGAACCTGATGCCATATAGTCCTTCATAATCTGGACGCCGTCCTGGTCTTTGAATTTAATTCCGGCTACTTCGTCAAAAGCAACGCAATCCCAAAGCCCTACAAGACCAATAGTTCTTGCACCCATATTGTAAAAAAGATTTGCAACTGTAGTCTGTCCGCCAGAAACTAAAATACTGTTAGGACTGATTTCTTTATAAATATGAGATTTACCAGTTCCACGAGGTCCAAGTTCACAAAGATTATAATTGTTTTCTACAAGAGGAATCAAACGAGCAAGATGCAGCCATTTTACACGTTCATCAAACTGAGTTGGCTCCATTCCTGTACTGCGAAGAATTAAAGTAATCCATTCTTCATCAGTAAACTTTTGCCTTGCATCTTTTACAACATTAAAATCAATGCTTGGCATCTGAATTGGGGTAAGCCTTTTAATAAGGAACGGACTTTTTGTTCTGTCATTTTCATCATAAAAATAATCCATCTGAACAATACACCATATACCGCCACAAACAAGTCTGTCGTATTTTTCTACATCATCGCTGGAAACAGTAACTTCTTTAATTCCAAGATTCGAGAATTCTGCCTGGTATTCATCCTCTTTGATATTCAACTTAACTGTAATTCTATCAATTACTGTATAAGAGCCATGCTCACGGATTTTTGAAATAATTTTTTGAGCTTCATCTGGGCGGACAAAATTATCTGCAAGAATCTGTTTTACATTTTTAATTCCTTCGTTAATTTCGTCTTCATTTGTGCTGGAACAGTACATTCCTAAAAGGTACTCTAGAACATAAACTGGAACATTTGCGCCTTCTTTTATACGTTTTGTCAAATCTTTGCGAACAACCTTTCCAGGAAATGATTCATAAATCTTTTGTGCTAATTCGTCCATTTTTTTCTCCTGCTGTTTTCTTAAAATCCAAAACCAAAGTCATCTGCGAATGGAATATCAATTACATATTCATAATGAGAAATTTCTATTCCAGTTTCGTTATCTGTAATACGCATAAAGTATTTATCTTTTGGACTGTATTTGCGACTTGCAAAAATAAACTTTTCCTGATATTTTCGTTCATCAGGATTTGTATTTGTTCTGTCTGCCGTAATTATATTTTCATTTGAGACTTTATTTCCGTTCTCATCTTCAAACCATACTCTAACAGTTCTTGGGCGCAAAGTATCTGTAACAGGTTCTTTCTGAATAAAATCAATATAAGTATTCAGATTAGAAATTGTTCTGAAAGCACTGGCCAAATCAATATTTACTTCTTGAGTCTGCTGTTTACCACGTGAGGTTTCAACTGTAACATAAGGAATAACAATTTCCTGTAGTGAAGCACCACCATGAACAAAGTTTTGTCCACCACCTTGAGCTTTAAAAATATCAACTCCACTAGGAACAATAACTTCATAGTCAGCCATAGTTTCACCTAGATAATTCATACTGAATTTTATTGTATCGTCTATCTGAGTATGATTTTTTGTTACTACAAATCTTTTTTTCTTTATATCATCATTATGTATATGACCAGTTGAAAGTTTATCTGTTTCTTGTATCTTATCACGTTTATAGATGAAACCATGGTCTGCCGTTATTATATACTTTCCAATAGAACAGGCATTTGTAAGTTGTGAAATCAGTTTTGTAATTTCTTCTATTGCATTTTGACACGCATCAAATACTTCATTTTCAGTAGAAGAATCATCTCCATGAGAATCGACCTGGTCATGAAAGATGTATATAAGATCTTTTCCGGCAAACAGAGGGCGTACCACATCTCTCTGTTTTTTATACACAGTATCAAACTTAATACAAAGCCCATTAGGCTGGTTTTCTGGCAAAGTCATAATTGCATTGCGAGCATCTACTCCAGCAGTCGATTTACCATCCATTGAAATATAAGTCTTGGAATCAATTGCAAAATTCTTACATGGTAGCAAAGCTGCCATACCAAGCTGAGTATAGGAAGGTAATGTAGAAATCATATAATCATTTGTAACAGAATAACCAGGTAAGCGACTTAACTCTGAAGCAAGTTGTTTTCCACATTCATAGCGGAAAGCATCAGAAATAATTACAACAGTCTTTTCGCTTCTTGCAGAAGATTTTGCTACCTTCTCATAGAATTGCCATTGCTTTCTGCCGGGAATCTCTTTGTAATCGGAAATATTTTCAAGTTTGCTTCTCCAAATAAGCGATAACGAACTAAGATATTTATTGGTATAGGAATTTTCAATTAAGGTTCTAAGCTTTTCAAGGATTACATTTAACTTTTCATGTTCAGAACTATTATCCAGGGCAAAATAAAATTGACGATAATAGCGGTCAATATTACACCAAGATTTTGTGTAATTATTTACCATGTCTTCTATGGTATATGCACCAGCTATTTCTCCATCAAAAGATTTTATTGCATTCAAAAGATGGCTTGCACTGTCTATTGTTCTGTAAATGAGTTTGTAGTTTTCAAAATGAGTCTTCTTTATTCGAGAAATAAGAATACCCATATATTGATGATCCAAGCCGTTATTTTCATTCAGAATCTTATTTATGAGATATTCACAAATCTTAAAATCAATAACTTCAAAAGTATAACAGTCAAGAATATTATCAATACTAAGCTTAGAAATTAAATCAGAAATTTTAAATCCACCCTCAACTTTTGTTGCAAGAGTTGAATAACTTTCTGAAGAATGAACATCATTCATAATTCCAGAAACAAGCAACACTACATTCGGCGCTTTTGAAAGTATGTACGGAGCATAACCTTGGGTAAAATCTTCTCCTATCTGGCTTTTTGCATGTGTAATAAATAAAGAGGCAATAAACTTGTCGAAGGCTTTTGCATCTTTATTGAAGCCATATTCTTCCATACAATACTGCCAGAAAAGTTCTTCCAATCCTGATTTTACAAGATTGTTGTAAAGTTTTTGTTTATTCTCAATAAAATCAGAAGTAATAAGGATTTTGACCATCTGATTAAAATCTGCGGTTTCAGTTTTTACAATAGAAGCCAGCATAATAAGGCCAAGCGTTTTTTCTGAAAGTGTAGATAAGTCTATTGCTGAAATAAGTTCCTTAAATCGTTTTTCATTGCTATCTGTCCAGAACTGTGGATATTTCTTCAAGAATGGGAGGTATACAGATGAGATATTACAATCTTCACAAATCGCAGTTTCCCTGTCGGTTGCAAAATGCCTTGAATAAAAATACATATCAACAAGATGGTCTTCATAAATGCTTGGTTTATCAAAAGGCGCATAAATCAAAAAGTTTGACTGTGTATCTTCATGTTCAATTAAATATTTTGTTTGTAAAGAATTTGTCTTTGTAAGTTTTTGAATCCGAGCATGAGTTAATTGAATTGTATCTATTTCATCAGCATACTGTCCATCTTTGTCATACCAGAAGATGATGTTTCGAGAAGATGATTTATTATAATCAGCAAAGCGTGCATTCAGTTCGGTTTCGATCTGTTTTAGGCTCATCTTTTATTTCCTACATAGTTCCTATCTGAGTAATAATATCAAGGATTTCTTTTGTTTCTTTCTTTAGCTTTGATTCAGTAATATCAATTGCTGGCTGGAATAAATTAAAATTTCCTTCATAATGATTAAACTCATTTAATAAAGTTTTTTCGGAAGACAATTTGGCTCTAAGTTGCATGTATTTTGAATGCTTTAAAGCTTTATTTATTATTTCACCTAACAATTCACAATTTCTTGTTTCTGCCGGGAATTTATCGCAAAGGCTTTTCTCAACTTTCAGGCGCAAGAATAAGTATGTTAGAGTATGTCGTAATGTTTTCTCAAGCAAAGGATACTTTTCAGTCTTCATAATTTGGATTGAATCTAAATTTAATGACAAAATATCATTGACGCCTATCATCATAGTACCAATTTCACTTTTATTAAAAATAAAATTATATATTGGTATTAAATCTTCTATTTCGTTAGAATAACCATGCATAATGTTTGTTAGTTTTTGTTTATATCCTATTCCAGGCTCTTTCACCCCTAAAATTTTAATTAAAGCTCTCATAAATGGAACTAAAGATAAGATATAATTTCTTTTATCAATTATTTCTGTCTCGATTTCATTACTTCGAAGCAAATCCAATAATTTATCAAAATACAGAAGTAATTCTTTTTCTTCTTTTTCGACGGAAATAAAACCATAGGCATCATCGTTAGATAATAAATACAAATTAAAACAATTTGTTAATTGACAATCAAGAAGTCTCACCATATCAAGATTGTGTGTTAGCAATATTTTGGATTTTTTATCTAATATCTTTAAAATACAATAAACAATCTTATTCTTGTAAATTGAATCAAAACTTGATATAGGATCATCTATTAAAACTATATCTTGGCTTACGTGTTTTGCTTTCAATAGTTCAAATGAAAGGGATAGGAAATTTGTTTCACCTGTACTTAGTTCAAGATTTACTAACTCGGTACCTAAAATACTTTTATTGTTTAGTTTTATTATTATGTTTTTTTCAGAGTCTCTTATTAATTCAACCTCTTTGCCAATATTATTAGCAATAATATCTTTTATCAGTAATTCATCCTCTGCTTTTAATTCTAGTTTTTTTGAAAGCATATCAGAATATTCTTTATATAGTTTTTCTAAACTTGATTTTTCAAATAATTCTTTTACCCTATTGCAGAGTGATTTGTATAATCCTGTCTTATAAAGTTCAAGTTCTTTCTTTAATTGATCAAATACTGTTAAATCTTCCGTTTCTATCAAATTGAATATGATAGTACGAATAGAAAAAGGGTCATCTCCTTGTAATTTTTTTGTAATCCTTTCTAATAAGTCTTTTTCCTTTTCATTAAGAGCAGCTTTTACAGTTTCTTCTTTTTTAGTTTTTGATTTTATTAAATTTTCAGGTTCAATATTCTCTGTTTCACAAACAATACATCTATTGATGTGCTTATACTTTTGCAAAATTGGTATGGAATCAAGATTCTCATCGATAATTTTTACATTTTCATTTTTTACCAGTTTTTCAATCTTAAAATTTATAATTGTTTCTGTAAGAGAGTCTTTTATTTTATCACTCAAATCATTTTTCAAGAAATTAAGTTTTTGTTCATCAAAAGTAGATGTGTCCTGATTCTGTAAAATTTTAAAACATCCAAACATTTCTGGAATATTTATGTCTGTTATTTTTGCACCCTTTTTTGCAAGAGTCTTTATGATTTCCTTAAAAGTATCATCAGAAATAATATTATAAAAACAAGCAGTTGTTTTAGTAATTCCAAATTCATTTTTCAAGAGATTTTGAATATTCTCAATAAATTGTTCTAATTCTCTTTCATATTCAGCCTTCTTTTTTCTTTCCAATGCGATATTTTCACCTAAAATATATTCATCGGTTGCACCTTCAATGACATGTCGAGAAATCTGATCAGATATAACATGAATACGTTTGTTTATTGCCTCTTTAGAATCTATATGTTCATCATCAATTTGAATATTTAATTCGCAATTATCGTCTCCTCTTAGAATGTTTGCAAAAGTTGTTTTTCCAGTTCCGTTAGGAGCATATAAAATAACATTATTATGATTCTGAAAATCCAACTGATTATTCTCAGATAATGATTCAAATTCTGGTCGCAGAATATTTCCTTTTTTTAATTTATTAAAAACTATTTTTTTCATTTTCTATCCCCTCTTAGCCAGCAAATCAATCTTTATTGCTTTTTGTCCCTCTCGTGCAACCTGCACTCCCTGGAACTTTTCATAGTTTACGTTTACGCCGTCGTCTAAATCAATATCGATGTACTGACTGGCAATGTGACCTAAAGCCTGGTCATATAGTTTTGTTTCTTCCAGCTGTTTGGTAATTTTTGAGATGCGTTTTATGACAATGGCTTTGTCACGGGCGGCTGTGGCTGGATTTTCTGCAATCTGTTTGCACTGAACTAATGCTGCTTCGTACATTGTTTGGAGTTTGTGCAGGTAATCTGTGCGGACACGAGCCAATGTCTGATTGTCATAGCGGTGCATATAAATCAAAGCCTTAAAACCGTTTTCTTTGCCGCTGTCGAACATCCAGTAGATTGGGCGTTTCTGGTAGATTTTGCAGTGGTCTTTGTAGAAGTCGTTTAAGAAATATGAACGGATTACTTCTTTTGGTGTGTCGCCTTTGTTAGGAAGGCTTTCTGCAATAAATCTAAGGTTTTCTTCCAGAGTTGATTCTCCGTATACCTGACGAACAAATTCTACAAAGCGGGTTACAATGTCGTCAGTGAAATATGCTTCGTCTGTTACTGGAATTACATTGTCTGCATCTGGGGTAAAAGCACTGCCTTCTGGCCAAAAGTCGTGATATGTATCGCTCATAACACCTCCAGCATAAGCAAGTCCTTCTTTGTACAATGAATAGCGACCGAACATGCAGCCCACAGAGTAGCTTATGAGGGATTTTATTTCCCTATGCAAGTCTGCACGGCGCACCGTAACGTCTTTTTCTGCTACATCAGGTGTAAGTTCTTCCTGCAAGCCGTAGATTTCTATGAAGATACGGTTGAGTTCTTCTTCATTTGATTTGAGAGTTGCAAAACGCTCTGAACATTCTTTTTCCCATTTTGCATAACAGTCAGAAATGAGAATTGAATTTGCTGAGGCGTCTTTGAATAATTCGGTGGTTGAGCTTGTCGAAACCACAGGCAACAACGGATGCTTCACAAAATCCCAAGATGTTTCAAATGAATCCCAATCTGTTTTTGAATAATTTATATTTTTGTCAACTAATTCAGAGACTTTCTCTTTTACAACTCTCTCATTAGTGATAATCACTGGTATTGATCTTACATCTCCAGCTTGATAATTTATTGTTGGATTTAATAAATTTAAAATATTCAAAACAACACTGCTAGATAATAATCCTAAAAAGTATTTTTGATTTTCTTTAATATTTAAAAATATTGATGAACCCGCGATATCAAAAACGAAACCTTCAGGATAATAACGAATTGCAAAACTTGATGTGCTAATAAATGACCATGAAAGACTTTCTTTAAAATAAAAGTCTTGTCCTGGAAATGTCGAAGATTGTCCATTTTCAGTTCTATATTTTGCAACTTCCTCACCAAAATGAGCAAAATTTATAACAAATTCATGATTTCCATACCATCTACGATAATCACCACCTTTATTATATGGATACCATTTCTTATCTTCTTTACAACTTTCAATTTTTGATGAACATCTTTTAAAGAATTTAGTAATATCTATTTCTGACCAAATACGCAAAAAAAGATTATTATTACAGGTAAACATTCCATTTGTTACTGTTGAATAATCTTCCATTTTTTTATTAGAAAAAACGTTAAGTAGTTGCTTACTAATCCAATAAGCAAAATTATAATTTGGCAAACTTTTGAAAGTATCGGGTTTTACTAAAAAATAATCATTGTTTTTCAATTTTTGTTGAAATACCAATTCTTTATCATCTGTTGTTTTATCAGTATTAAGATTAAAATATTGACCAATAAAATTAGAAAGCGAATTATTTTGAATAATAAATGATGCAGCATGTGCAATTTGAGAATTCATCCCAGGAAAACTATTAAAACCTATTTGTAATAAAGATAATATATGTTTATCTACGAGTTTTTTACGCAATTTTGTATACGATGATAAAAACATCCATCCTTGCATTGTAATATATGCTAAATATCCATTTTGCTTTAATAACAAAAAACCTTTTTCTATAAAAATAGAAAACAAATCATTTTTACTATCAGGGTATCTTTTTTTTGCAAATGAAGATAACTTTACAGACATTCCTGAATGTCCCATATACGGCGGATTGGTTACGACCACATCATATTTTTCGCTCATCACTTTTGCAATTTCAATCAAAGGCAAAAGGTCATCCAAATCGCTTTCTACAAGTACGTTTTCAAAAGTGGCCTCGTGATTTTCTTTCCATGCTGTAAGATTATTTTTAAGGGAATCATAATCACGCTTTTCTACATTTATAATAGAGCCGTATTCTTTTGCGTCTTTGAAAGTTTGAATAATGTATTTAGCGGTAGAAAGAGATGCTGAAACAAGTTCAGCATGACGTGTCGGTTCTGCATTACAAGAAGCGTTTATAGCTTTTTCCAGGGAAATCTCACTGATTCCGTTTGATTCCTGAATTGCATAAACTTTTGGACTTACTCCACGTTCAAAGAATCTTCTGTCATACTGACGACCTTTCATCATCAAGGCAAAATATGCAAGCTGTGCAGCACGATCATCAATATCAAGACCAAAGATATTGTTCTGCATTATTTTCTGAGCAGCATCGCGTTCATTGTATCCTGCATTTTTATACATCTGAATCAAAATATCAAATGCATAAACAAGAATGTGTCCCGACCCCATACAAGGATCCAGAACTTTTATTGTTTCAAGATTGAATGCACCATTTTTTTGCTGTTCTAGTTTTATGGCATCAAGCTGTTTCTGAACTTCTTCTATCTGCTCTGCCTGTGGAAGATAATATTTCCAGCCCATTGAGTCAGCGACAGTTTTTTCATCCATTGTCTTTTGGTTCTGTGCATATAAACGGCCAAGAGAGTTTTCTACCATGTAACGCACTATCCAGTCTGGTGTAAAAAGCTGGGTTGCAGCAGGAATGCGCTCTTTTGTAATCTTTACATTTTTCTTGAGCTTCGCAAAAGTATCATCCTTGAGTTCTGTATTGTAATACTGATACATCCAGCCAATAATCTGTACCTGGTCTTTAAAATCTTCTTCTTCAATTTCAAGAAGGCGGGCAACAACTCCATCTGATTGAATAAAACTTAAACTGAACAAAAGTTCTGTATAATCAAGTGCACCGCCAGAAGTTTTTTCAAACAGTTTTGGAAGCTCTTTGTTCAGCTCATTACATTGCTTAATAAAGAGAATCTGGAATGCTTCATCCATCTTCTGTTTTGCTTTTAAGTCTCGAATTAATTCTTTTTCGCTAGAGCTAAAATTCAAATCTACATTGTCCGGAGCCATTGTAATAATATCAGGCTCTTTTTTACCGGCAGTTTCGCTGGAAAGAACTCGAACACGGGTTGGAAGATAATCGTTCACTTCCATGTAACGGATAGCAATAATTCGGTTGAACCAAGTGTATGCTGTTTCTTCCATAACCTGCTCAAAGCCGATTTTATTTATACGCTCAGCAAGATTCTTTCTTTGCTTAATTTTTTTTCCAGTAATGGTATAGTCAGTTCCGGCAGCAGTTTTATAAATTTCAAAATCTGCACCTTTCTGTACAGCTTCAGTAATTTTATCTTTTGTAACGCCAACAAGACCTGCGTTATCAATCGCCATCTGAATCAGGCGTACACGAGCATCAATTGCAAAGTTCTTTATAAGCGTTTTGTTCATTCTATATGGTCTCCGTTACCGTTTATATTTATCCTTTTTTATCCGGAAATGTCTAAAAATGTCTAAATCCGGAAGATTTTATCTGTTCTTAGACATTTTTAGACATTTTATTTTTTGCATAATATCCACTCTTTACCTTGTGGTTCTATAATTCCATCTCGCCTTAAGCTTTGAAGAATATTCTTTATCTTATTTTTCTTTTGAACTTGTGTCATAGAATCACCTAATTTTTCAAGCAATGTTTCTTCTATATCAGACTTCTTTGCTGTTTTAAATTCCTTGATATAATCAATAATGATTTTTTTACAATATTCATCATTTATTCCACGAAGTTTCATATAGTCTGATTTCTGGTTTGTTTTTTCAGCTACTGTTGAAGAAATAAAATAATTGCTTCGTTTTCCTTCTATAAGACTTTTTTCTTTTAGAAGCTTATATTCTTCACTTGAAAGCTTCTTATGCTTTTGTACCTTGTCCAGAAGCATAATTTCAAAAAGAGATAATGATTTATCTACTGCAAGTTTTCTTGCATAATTTAAATCTAACACCTTACCGGTTATTGTAACTTTTACCTTGTGATCTGATAAATCATATTCTGGTAATGGGAAAAACTTATTTCTTTGAATATTGAAAAGGCGTTTTATACCACTTCCTATGGTATCAATCATATTAAGATTTACCATTGCATTTGCAAGGAAGGAATTGCGATATCTGTTTTCAGGTGCATCAGATTTAATAACGTCTTCAACAGAACTTGGAATAAAATCTCCAGAATTAGAGAAAATCAATTCTCCATCTTCTTTTTCTACAAGAATTATTTTTCCGCCTAATGTGTAGTCCTGATGTGCAATGCAGTTATTTAAGGCCTCACGTATTGTATATGGGTCATATTGTTGTACTTCATCCGGGAAAAGTGTTCCTTCTGCAATATAACGGTACTTAATGTTTCTGACTTTTTTATAAACTTCGTCTATTGAAAAAAGTAACGGGCAAGTAAAATGCTCATAGTCTTTTTCGATTCCATCTTTATCTTTTAAAATCCATGTAATTGTGCTGGTTGCAGGATTTATGTAATGTTCTGATTCAGGCTTACCTAAGAGTATTATTGCTGTATTTGTAATTTTGCCATTAATAAGAATTTTTGCTTTATTTAGAAAAGTAATATCATCCCAACTTGGAACTTCATTTTCTAAACGTGGATTTTTCTTAATGTAAAGTTCTCTTGCGAATTTTATAGCCGCTGGATCTAAATCATCTAGAGTTGCAGATTCAATTACTTTTGCACTCCAGTCAACTGATTTACTTTGAGCTCTTATTCGTTCAATTTCTTCTATACCTAAACCGACAAGGGACTCTCCATCGCGACCATAGTACATTCTCTTAAATGCAATAGGAATTCCTTTTGGGGCCGCTGGTATTTGAAAAAGCAGAATTCTTTTATCTTTCCCTTCGGGATCTTTTCTATAGCATTTATAAATTTCAATAAACGAAAGATTTTCTGTTGTTTGTTTAGCAATCTCTTCTTTTAAACTATTAAGGTCTTTGTCGTTGGTTCTATAACTTGTTCCAACAATGATGTGATTTTTATCTTCTACACCAAAAACTAACCAGGCACATTCCTTATTATGAAGATTTGCCTCATTACTAAGAGCAGAAAAATATCGTCCTAACTCATCAAAAGAGAAAGAATTTTTTGCTTCTTTGAACTCTGTAACTTCAGTTTCAAATTTTGAGGCAATTAATTCATCTAATTTTTTTTCTATATCGCTTTCATTAAAATAAAACATCATTCATGTTTCCTTCTATAACAATACCGTAATTCCACCAGGATTATTCTTAAGCTGGTCTTTTAAGGCTGCTGCAAGTTCTGTTGTAAGCTTCGTGATATCATCGTCTGTATTAATCTGAACAACCTTGTTAGAAACAACTGTATTAAGATGAACAGGCTTTGAAAGTTTTAGAGCCTGGCCTGGTTCTGCAGGACTTGCTTTTACAAGACTCTGTGCAATCTGGGCAATCAAACCGCTTTTTACAGTCGCACTTTCTGACGAGAAGGATTTTACTTTAGCAATATCATTTGATGCTTTTAAGCGAGTGATAATATCATCATACTTGGTCTGAATTCCAAAAGTATCCGTGCAGTTATTCTGTGTAAGATATTCATTTACACTTGCTAAATCTGCCTGAACTGTAGCTTCTTCATCTGATTTTGCTTTATCAAGTAATTTTGTATACTCAGTTTCAAAAGTGGTATCCGCCATTTTAAGCATTGGAATAGAAGACCATGGATTCTTCTGCTGCAGAATGGTCTGCATATTTGAAATCTGGTTTGTTAAGACGTCTTCCGTAATATAATTCTTGCTGCTTTCATAAAGAACTTTAAGTTCGAGAGCTTTTTTGAAGATGATTTTTTGTTCACCTTTATGGAAGTCGATTACATCTTTTGAATCCTGAGCATAGTCCATTAGATCGTCGTAATGCTTTTCAGTATAGTCATAAAGCTGTGTGTATATTGTAAATGAACAGATTTTTTCCATAAAATCCTTACCCTGTTCAAGAATGTCTTTTCCAGGGAGACTTGGATTATAATCATATTCACGCAAGTAATCTTTTATTGAATCTAAAAGTTTTCCAGCTTCTGTTCTGAAATCTGAAGCAGCTTTTTCATCATCATCTGTGTTCAATGAACATGCAAACAAATCATTCATCAAATCCTTTAATATTTTTGTCTGCTTTTCAGAAATATGTTTTTTAGGCTCAATAATCAATCTATCCTGATATTCTCGTTTTGTAAGATAATTTGTAAGTTCATCAGGTTTGCTATCTAGTATTGAGACTGCTTTGTTTGAAAAAGAAAAAGCAACTTTATTATCTTTGAAAAGACTTCCCAAAAGCCAACCGATATCAAGCTCTGTAAAACCATAAGGAGCTGCGGTATAGGTTGCTATTATGCTTTTGAATGTCATTCTGGAACTTGAAGGATTATTTGTTATGTATTTCTCCATATCAGAAAGAGCAAGCTTGTTCACGCCACCGGAACCGCCTGTTAGTCCTAACTGATTTGAAGAGGTAAATATCGAAGTAATTGAAGCAGCATTTGGCTCTGTTTCCATATAACTCAATTTATAGTAAGTTGCTTCTACCTGTTTCTTTAATATTTCATTGAGTTTCTGATCTGCATCCTGAGCCTTTGAAACATAATCATTTCCATTAATATAAACATCTGAATCACTAATTGCTTTTTCTACAAAAGTAACAATTCTACGGCTTTTCTCAGAAAGTTCAGCTGCCTTTGCGTCGTGAATAACTCGGTGAGAATTTAAGAGCTCACTTGCATTTTTTGTCATATAACGCTGAAGTTTTATATGTTCTCTGATTTCATCAAGGAATGTAACATCTTCTGGTAATCTGATAATTGCATCAGAAGCTCCCATAGAAAGCATTCGCATTGCAGAATCATCTTTTGCATCAGAATAATAAGGAGTAATAAGCCTGAGACCTATAGATTCACCATCATGGCGAACAACTCCATCGACTTTCTGATTAAATTGGAAGAAATAACGTGATGTATATGAATAGCGAGCGGATTTTATTATGCTGGAAAATACAATATTACTTGTAGCAGCAATCACTTCACTTACATCAACAACTTCATTGTTAATTGCACGGTTTATTTCCTGTTCCTCGTTTGTAAGGAAGACATATTCATCGCCATTTTTCTGAACAAGAGTTTCTGTAACAAGCCGCTGCAAAGAATCTTCAACTTGCTTTCTAAGTTCTACGCGATCCTGGTCAATATGTGAAACAAGGAGTGTTGTAAGATTTTCAACATTGCTCTTGATAGTGCGTACATATTTAATCATGAACAGAACTTTTAAAAGGTCTGTATCAAATGGATTTTCAAGATGTTTATTTTCAAGTGCATGATTAATCACGATGCTGTTTGAATGGTCAATAAACTTTGCAAGTGCATCATAAAACTTATTGAATGGAATCAATACTCCTTCTGTTTTTTCTTCATAAGCCATTGCAGACTCTTTAAAAAGAGCAATCATAGAGCGTTCACCTTCTGCAAGGTGCTTTCCGGAAGAACTGTGTTCTCGTATTGAAGTCAGAACATCACCCAGTAAGTTAAACTGATAGGGAATAAATGGATATACATCAGCGAAATCTTTTGCATTTTCATATAGGCGTTTATATACAGGATCTGCAAATGTAATCAAATTCTTGATTATTGACTCTTTTGTAGTATATAAATTTTCCAAAACACTTTTAGCTTCTGTGTTTTTAGCAAGAATACGCTTACGAATAACTTCGTCAACATTCGAACTTGAAAGATTCAGGCGGGTATCAAAACGTCCCTGTATTTTCGAAAAGTCCTGTCCTTCAACATGAACGATGCTATCAATATCCTGCTGACTAGTAACAACAATCCATGCTTTTCCGCCACAAGCTGTACCTAAATCTTCTGTTACAGTCTGGAGGTTTAACATGAGTTTTGTATTACCTGCAATATACTGTCCAATTTCATCAACAAGGAAAACCACATGATGATTGTTTCCTTTTTTTTCGCAATATTTCTGAACAAGCTTTCCAAAATCTTCTATACTAATATGATAATCTTTAGATTCTTCGTTATACCATGTGCGTGTATCTTCCTCATTCATGTAATCAAGCTTGTTCAATGCATAAGCAATATGTTTAAGAATAAAAGCTCCGCTCTGGCGTTCTTCATTCCAGTCTTTCTTTGAATTTTCATTAAAATACTGTTTGAATAAATCGTATTTACCTTCATCAGATAAACGTCTCTCAAGATCCGCTATATAAGGACGTGAACCACAGAAGCCCTGCATTTCATTGAATACCTTCAAGAAAACACGGACAATTGCATCCGGCAAAGACTTTGAGTTTGAATCACTCTTAGAATCTATATTGAACAATATGACATCTGCCGGAACTGTTCCTGCCAGTTTCATATCGGCTATGATCATTGAATCATCAATTTTTTTACCATCTGTAAAATATTCGATTGCGTGCTTTCCGTTTACTTCTTTGTTTTGTAAAAGATATGAAAGGATCTTCAAAAGATGAGATTTACCGCTTCCAAAGAAACCTGTAATCCAAACACCCATTTTATCAGTGTGTTTATTAATTCCGTTTTTATAGCTTGAGAAGAAATCTCTAAAGTGTTTTGTTAATTCATTAGTAACAACATATTCTTCCAGTTCCTGATAAATGTTTTCTTCATTGGACTGGCCAACTTTAATTACACCCTGAATGTCACGGTCGATAGACTTTTCAAACATGTTCTTAATATTCATTGTTCTTCTCCAATTTATTTACAAAGCGGAAAAGCTCTGTAATAGTTATCGTCTGTTACTGCATTAAATAATTTGAGTTTTTGCCCAGTGTATTCACCAGGGAAAAACATGATTACAGGAACCTTATATAATTTTTGATGTAAGTTATTTAGCACCGTATGAGAGCGGACTAATGGATATACCTTACCAACTCCTGTTACAAAAATAATAGAATTTTCAGGAGTATTACCTACTATGTAATCAATTATTTTGTTTGATTCTCCATCTTCGGTTAGTCCTAAAGTTGGTTGCAATTCGCTTATAAGATTTTCAAAACCATCTTCTTCCATAGCAAAAGCATCTTCCAGATATCCATTTTCGTTTAGAAAATTCATTACAATTTCATAAAGGTCGAATTCAATTATGTTTGGAATCTGTTTTTTTAGAACCTTAATATGTTCTCTTACTTCAAGTTCTCTCTCTGGTTCATAATCGAAGATGTAGTATCCAACTTCATTTCCTAATCCCTTATTTTTAAGAAAATCTGGTTTTGAGATTTCATCTTTGATTCTATTTAATCGTTCAGAAAAAGTAGCCTCACTCATAATCAATTCCTGTTATTGTAGAAAGATATATTCCGTATCCTGTTTGTTTTAATAAATCTTGAAGTCTATAATCTATATAAGGAGTCATGATTTTTTTTGATTGTGCATTTTCAACTAAGCCGCTTTCTATCAAAAACTTAACATAGGTTTGTTTAAGTTTATAAATTGCACTTGTAGAAAACTGAGAAACTTCTTCACTCTGAGCAATTTTTTCATCAAAGAAGTTTTTAATGTCAGCGTCTTCAAGATTCTTTTTGCCAAGCTGTATAGTTTTCTTAAAACAAAGATTCATAAACTCAAAAAAAAGAAGATCAGATTTCATAATAGAAATAAGATGAATAATATGAGCCGTATTAATATCTGAATCACGGAGTTCTGCAATAAGTTCAGGTGTAAGTGTATCAAGCCTTTTATAAACAACCCCTGCAATTCTTTTGCATCTATCTTGAGCACGAACCTGATAAAGATTCTGCTCCACAGCAATCTTTCGCATTTCACAAACCGGAGTGTTGTCTAAATAATATGGAATTGTATTTAAAGTTTCATTAAACCAAAAAAGGCAACTTACCATACCAGCACTGTATTCCATTTTTAATTCCTTTCATTTTTAATTTTATAGCATATATATGCCAATTAATGACACTTTCCTTATTTTTCTTAAAAAGTTACTATAGATTATTATACAATATTTCTGTATTTTTGTATCTTAATATAGAAAGAACATCATTAAAATTACACGTCGAAGAAAGTTTCAACTTTCGAAAGGTTATGATTTATCCGCGTCCTCGCGGACAGTCCACTAAGAGGGTTTCGTAAGAAACTCTAATTTAAATTAAATGGCGCAATTTTAGCTATTTGATTTAAACATTGCACTTTTCACCCTCTCTGCAATTTCTGTGCTATAATATTTTTATGCAAAATAGTTTATCAGTAATAAAAGACGAACCTTACCAGCTGGAATTTGATTTTGAAGGTTATGATACAGAACTACTTTCTAAAGATTCTTTTGCCATGGCAGAAACGATTACGCTCAATGCGATAACCGGAGCAAGCACTTTTACAGACCTTTTTGAAGATGCCCGATGCATAAGCCGCATTTATGACAATAATGAAGAAGACAGGGGACTTTATTATGTATTCCGTGCCCACGATGCTGTAACCGGGCGTAACATGGCCGTAAAAGCCACAAATCCTTTATTGTGCGAAGCAGAACCTAAGCTAAAAGAGTGCATTAAATGGGAAAGTGCAGTTTTACAAAAATTAAAGGGAAGTCACCGCCTGCAGCAGATTTTTACGCCCCTAAAAACAATGCAGGTCGATATTCAGCTGGAAGAAAAAAACTATATTTTTCCTGTTTCTTTCTTTTCTTCAATATATATGGACATAGATGTACGCAAATCTTTTTTTGACGAAGCAAACGACCGCCTTAAAACTTGTGCAAACCGTCTCAAACTTTTCTGTTCCATGATTTCTGCGGTGCAGAGCCTGCACCGCGAAGGGTTCTGCCATAGGGATTTAAAGCCTTCAAACATAATGGGTATGCGCAAAGACGGCAAATGCACTGCAGTCTTGATTGATTTTGGTCTTTCACTTGCCACAGAAGAAATTGAACGAGAAATAAAACTATTTTCGCCAAATGCGGAAGATTTACCTATGATGTACTGTGCACCGGAACTGTATTCCTGCTTTGAAGATAATTGGGAAATGGCAAAAAGTGCAGACATCTATTCACTCGGCTGCATGCTCTTTGAACTTCTGGACAAGCGGAGTTTTTATACTACACTGAATGAAACAAACGGTTCTACTTTCTGGGAAGTTGCAAACAATATCAGAGTTGGAAAAGAAGAATTCAACGGCAACGAAAAAAAACGCCTTGCCCTTTACGATGAACTTCTTTCAGATTTTGCACCTTCTATAATAATTCCACGCATCTCGGAAGATTCAATTATTCCCGAATATTTGCGTAACGAACTTCAGACAATAATCAACAGACTTTGTGCTTTTGACTACAGAAAACGCGCCAAAGAAAGCGACCTTGACGGCATAAAAGAAAAAATCCGCCTTATCATCCGCATTTTGGAAAACGAACACTTAAGGGAAGTTTACAAAAAGCGAAAGGAAATTCACCGTAAAAAAATTTTTTCTGCAAACAAAGGTAATGACTGAGGTAAAAAAATGATTGATTCTAATGAACTTGAAAATAACAGCACGCAAAGTTCCGTTCTCTGCGGAAAATCAGAAAAAATCACAATGGATATTTCTTCTCAAGATTTGACGGTTGATTTTAATTTTGCAGAATGTGAAAAAGCAGCAAATGAACAGAAATCTGGAACTGTAAAAAAAGAAGTTTCTGACATTTCAAAATATCTTCTGGTACAAGAAGGAAGTCTTGCTTTAAAAGAACAGAAAGAAACGCTCAAAAAAGAACTTGCAGTTTATAAAATGGAAAACTCTGACCTTGCAAATGATAAACGCTTTTCTGACACATACTATTTCAGGCTTGCAGCGTTCCATTCGCTATTAAAAGATTATGATAAAGAAGCGGAATGCCTTTCAAAGATTCAAAATAAAGAAAATCCTTCTTATGCTTCAAGAATTGCACAGAATAAGATTGCAAGAACAGAACGCACGGAAGAAAACCTTTTAATCCTTTACAATCTGAATACCGAAGAAACTGCAAGAAAACTTTCCGGCTGGTATCTTTCTAAGAACGACTTTGAGAACGCAGAAAAAGCCTTATGCCATTTTATAGACGAACACGATGAAGTTCCTTATGAAATATATTTTCAGTATGCATTTCTTTTTATGAAAAAAGGCGATGCAGCAGAAGCAATTCATTATTTAAGAAAATCTTTTTACCTGCAAAATACTGTACAGGCAGCCCTTGCTTTAAGCATGCTTTATCTTGTTCTTGCCACCAAAAAACATTCACTCCTAAAAAAAGCATTATACTGGTGCGATATAGCCGTTCACCTTGATTTAAGTTTTACTCCAGCCTTGCGTCTTTACATTAATTTGAATCTGGAAAAAACTCCTGAAAAAACAGAAAGAATACTTTCCCGCTATCTGAGCCTTAACACTGCACACAAAGACGGTTTTTATTTTGATGCTGCAATCAACCATGCAAAATGTTCCTTTGTAAAAGAAAAATACGGAGAAGCACTGGACAGGCTAAGTTCGCTTGTAGAAGACGGAACAAACCAGGCTGCTGTCTGGAACAACATTGCGCTTTGCAATGCAGCCTTAAGAAAATATGACCGTGCAGAACGGAACATTGCAAAGTCACTTGAAAAATTCAATATGCAGAAAAACTCCAAAAACGAAAAATCAAAACAATTGGAAATTATCCTTACAAACTATATGAAAATCTTGAATGCACAGGGCAAATACAAAGAAACGCTTTCGATTTTTGAAAATACAAACGGATCAAAAGGCTTTGACCTTTCGGAAGACAATTACTTGAACTACTTTACGGAATGGCTAAAGGCACTTTTTAACACCGGTGACTATGAAACTTATTGCAGTTTTTTAAATCAGATCTTAATGCTTGAATCAGACAATCCTACGGTAAAACTTTTTGCATGCAACGATTTACTCAAGGTCTTAACGCTTACAGAACAGAACTCATCTTTAGTTTACAAATGCCTTGATTTTTTGAAAGATATGCATAAAAAATATCCTCACGGGAAACATACTGTTCAGGTTATAAACAACATTATTTTTACAAGCCTTGAACTGGGAGAACCAATTCCGCAAAATTTATTGAATGACTTTATTCCCACAATTCCACTTCATCCATGCAACACCGCAACTTACGGCTTATACCTGATAAAAATAAAACACAATGCAGAACGCGGTCTTTCCTATTATGACAGTGCAATGGTAATGGCTCAAAAAGATCCAAAGTTTGCAGTTTTAACAGAAGAACTTAAGGTAAAAAAAGAAATAGAAAGTGCAAAATATCTTATTCAGACAGGTGATTTTAATTCCGCTAAAAGGCTTATCGAAAGACTGAATAAGCGTGCCGGTAAAACGCTACAAGGCTATCAGAAAACCATTGCAAGGCTTTTAGCAGAATGCTGACACAGTGTCTGAGTTTTGATAACACAGTGCCAGAGGTTTGAAAACAGTGTGTCAGCATTAAAAAACAGTCGCCCTTCATTAACAGAGTTTCTCGCAACGCAAAAAAAACGCTACCCCCTAAACCGATACCCTACGCCGGTTTCTCGTAGATTTACAGTTTAACTTCCAGATGTTATTCGTAGTATTATTCTCTTAAGAGATGAGTATATAGATTCAACTTGATTTGAAAAAAATGTAATAAAAACTCTGCCCAAAATAACATCATAGATTTTATTCACAAATGCGCAGTACAAACATTCTTATTATTGGAGTGAAATAATGAAAATTCTGGTTTTGAATGGTAGTCCAAAGAAAAAAAGTGACACAATGGTTTTAACAAATGCCTTTTTGCGTGGAATTAAAAAAAACGGTAGTCATGAGATTTTTGTTATGAACATTTCTGAAATGAAAATTTCATCTTGTCGTGGTTGTTTTGGGTGCTGGCAGGTGAAAAATAAACATTGTGTGATTGATGATGACCAGAATCGAATACTTGATTTGTATCCTGAAGTTGATTTGATTATCTG
>JAFOCI010000090.1 GCA_017381365.1 Treponema sp. | reverse complement strand
TTAGAAAAATCTTAGAGGAAATCAGGAGTGTAAGATAAAACCGCTAAAATAGCGCGGCTTTATCTTACCTTAAGTTTGCGTTGCAAACTTATTATTGAACTGCTGTTCCTCATTACATTACGGAACAGCGTAAAAAGTCAATCGATTGTTGAAACAATCTTCTTGACTTTTTATGGGAGATTTATATGAGAAAAAATTTAAAAATATTTATTTTTAGTATTGTTTTATCTGTATTTATCTTTGGATGTAGAGATTCCTCTGGAGATGCTTTGCTTCAATATATTAATATGCAGGATTTGTTGAAGCCTTCTCAGATTAATCCAGAAGATTATGAAGATGCGTTTTTTGATGATTTTAATGGAAAAGATTTGGATTATTCTAAATGGTCAAAGTGCGACAATGAAGAACGCCAGTCACATCTTTCTAATCATGGCTGGTGGATGAAGGAATGTGCTTATGTAGAAAATGGAAATCTTGTTCTTGAATGTAAAAAAGCAGAAGACGGCAGATTATTTTCTGGTGGTATTCGTTCAAAGGGAAAATTTGAAAGAACAAAAGGACTTTACGAAATTAAATTTAAGGTTGAAGATGGTTCTGGTTTCTGGTATGCCTTCTGGATTTTTGCAAAAAATAAACCTGAAAATATTAGTGGCAGCGCTAGTAATGGTGCAGAGCTGGACTGTTTTGAAATTCTTCCTGGTATGGATAAGATGATGTCTACAATTCACTGGGATGAGTATGGTTCTGAACACAAACAGAAGGGAACTGAACCAAAATACTTTAGTTCAAGTTTTTACAATAGCTGGCATATTTTCCAGTTTGAATGGAGTGATAATTCGTATATTTGTTATCTTGATGGTGCTCGTTTGTGGGAAATGAATGGAAGCGATTATGGTAACGGCATGTGTCAGGTTCCTGGTTATATGAAGATAACAACAGAATTTGGAAAAGAGTTTGGTGGTCCATTGGATTCTCTAATAGAAAATGGCGGAACTAAAAAAATGCTGGTTGATTACGTAAAGTTTTCAACACGAAAATAAAAATTAATTCATACCTTTATAGTAAAATCTGTGGTAGAATAATTACAGTTTACATTATAGAGGTGATGAGGATGAGCAGCGGAAACAGAATTCCTGTTATAACTATAAATCGAGAATATGGAGCTGGCGGAAGAACTATAGCAAAAGGGCTTTCGGAACGATTTGGAATTCCGTGGTATGATCAGGACATAATAACAGAAATTGCTCGTGATACAGGATATTCAGAAGAAGATATTCAGAATGCCGGCGAAAGACTTAGCAAATTCGATTTGTTTATTGATTCATTTCCAGGCTCTTCCATTAATTATGTAAGTATTCATGACAATATTTTTGAGGTTCAAAAGAATGAAATTCTTAAGCTTGCAGAAAAACCTTGTATCATTGTGGGAAGACTTTCTAACGTAATCTTAAAAAGTGAAAACATCGAAACTTTTGACATTTTTCTTTATGCGGATTTTGAAAAAAGAATGAAGCATATTGGTGAACTTGGTGAAAATGGTTCCCATGACTTGAAGAAATTTGTAGAAAAACGTGATGCGTTAAGATCCAATTATTATAAACATTATTCCGGAAATAATTTTAATTCTTGTCATAACTATGATATTTGTATTGATACTGGACGTATACCAAAAGAAAAGATAATAGATATTATTTCAGAAGCTGTTCGTTCTTATGGGATTGAATAGTTTTTTTTAAGCAATTTTATGACTGTTCTGCAAAAACTTGGATTTCACTTTTGTGAAAAAGTATAAAATGCGCTGTAATCATGGTTTATTTTGAGGATAATGAATAGTTGCGAATGGCTTAGTGTATGTAAGGGCGGCGAAGCCGTTACGGAACGGCGGTGGTTGAGCTTGTTGAAACCACCAGAGTGGAGTAATGAAGGCGGTAGCCGGAACCCTGGAACACACGACGGCAGCTTGCTGACGTAAGCCCCAGAACTTTAAAATTTTTGATTAAGCGTAAAATTATACTCAGAGAAGATGATTTATGGAAAATCAATTATATTGGATAACAACTTTAACTTATGCAATTGTGCTGGGAATTGTCTTAGCCAGGGATATGATTGTTTCGAGAAAAATTTCAAAACTTGAAAAAAGTTATAGGGTAATGTCTGCATGGGTTATATTTTTTTGTCTGCAAGATACGTTGTGGGGCTTGTGTGAAGTAAATATAATAAAAAATGATACTTTGTTTTTTATATGCAGTTCCATTTTTCATATTTCAACTGTTATTACGACTTTCTTCTGGCTTAAGTATGTTTTAGATTACTTAGGAAATAAGATTAGGAACAAAAAAATATTTTTATTTATAGATTTGCTGATTATTTGTGCGGAATTGTTTCTTGTAATTGCTAACATTTTTTATACGACATTATTCAGGATTGTTGATGGTGTTTACGTAACAGGAACTTTCCGTCCGTTAACGTTTATAAATCAATATATTGTTTATCTGATTATTGGATTTATGGCTTTTATACTTGCATTGAAAAAAGACAATAAAGATACTTCAAATTACAAGACTGTTTTTATATTTGCACTTGCGCCGATTTTGCTTGGGATATGTCAGTTATTGTTTCCTGAAGCACCATTTTACAGTCTGGGATATTTTTTAGGGTGTATTATCATCCACATTTTTATTGTTGCGCAGGACAAGGAAATTTATTTAAGTGAGGAAGAAAAATTTCAGAAAATTATAGAACTAAATAAAACACTTAAGAACAAGCAGTCGGAAATTGACAAACAGTTTGATATTCTTAAGTCTATTTCTGGGGTTTTTGATTATATCAATCTTGTAGATTTTGATACACGAACTGCTTACAGGTTTGATGAAAAAGAATCAGAAGTTGAAAGTTTTGATATTATAAATGATCCGCATACTTCCTTAAATAAGTCGCTTGCTCCAGATATTGATAAAAATCACTTTGAAAGATTCTGGGAGCATACAAATCTTTCGACTCTTGACGAAAAAATGAGAGGAAAAAAACTTATTTCGGATCAGTTCAGATTTACAAATGGCGACTGGATAAGAGCCATGTATATCAGGATTGGCGAAAATGTTAATGAACCAATCAGCAAAGTTGCGTACGCGCTGCGAAATATTTCAGACGTTAGAAAAAGAGAGGAACAGATATGTTCTGCTCTAACAAATCTTGTTTATTCTCTGCACATAGTTAATCTGGAAAATAGTACTGTTGAAAGGCTTATTGAATCTGATATTATAAAAAAAACTATAGGAACTGAAGAAAATGCTCAGAAAATGCTGACTAAAACAATTATGGCAACATGTAAGGACGAGTATCTTGACAGAATGTTACAGTTTGTTGATTTATCAACTGTGGACCAAAGAATTGATGGTAAAACTCTTCTTACAAGAGAGTTTGTTGGTAAATATCACGGTTGGACAAGAATGACGCTCATTCCTATAGAATTTAAAGATAATCAGATAAAGAAACTGGTCATCACATCAGAAATAATTGATTCTGAAAAAAATGAATTGATGAATCTTATATATAAGTCAACTACTGATGAACTTACGAGATTATATAACAGACGTTCCTACGAAGAGGAATTAGATTCCATTATTGAAACTGGTGATATGAAAAATCTTATAATTATTGCCATGGACTTGAATGGGCTTAAAACAATTAACGATACAATCGGTCATGAGGCTGGCGATGAAATGATTATTGGTGTCAGCAAGTGTATAGAAAAAGCATTTAACATGTTAGGAAAAGCTTATCGTACTGGCGGTGATGAATTTATGGCAATTCTTAGATGCGAAAAAGAAAAATTACCGGAAATATTATCTGCATTTGACGATATGATTAAAGAATGGTCAGGAAATTTAGTCGAAAGTCTTTCTGTTTCTTATGGTTATGTTGCTGCTATAGATTATCCTGACCTTGCGGTAAGAGAGCTGGTTTCTGAAGCAGACAAATTGATGTACAAAGCAAAATCTGCATTTTATAAAGAAAAGGGAATAGAAAGGCGAAGAACTTCTTAAAGATGTGGTGAAGATTAAAATGCGCTATTTAGTCGAGACTGAATCGCTATTTTTTTAGATAATGATTTTTCCCCTGAAGTTAGCTGACTTTCTGAATTGATTTTTCTAAAGCATTTTATCATTTCTGCTTTTTTCTTAGTCGGAACATGCACTTTAAAAAAGGAAAATAATTTTATTAGTATGTTAGCATAAACTAACTAAATTGATGAATAATAACTTTTTCTTCCATAACATTTATATAAAAATAAAAAGGTATGTTCTTCTAACAGTGCTTAAGTTACTTTGTGTGCTTAAAAGTTAAAAGGAGACGTGATAAAAATTACATCCGTGTAATTTTTATCACTAAAGTTCGGTCTTGCGTTGCAAGACCGAACTTCTGGTACTCGCCATCCATGGCTCGCCGCTATCGCGGTGTTTTTATAGGAATCTTATGCAAACATTATCTAATTTTCATGATTTTATTTTATGCATTATTTCAACATTGGAAGCACGAGATTCATACACAAGTCACCATTCATCGAGAGTTGCTGAAATGACAGAAAAAATTTGTGATTTGCTTAATCTACCTCTAGATGAAAAAGAAGTTTATCACATAGCAGCGCATCTTCACGATGTAGGAAAAATCGGTATTAGAGATTCTGTACTCTTAAAAGAAGGAAAACTTTCTCAAGAAGAATGGGAAATAATGAAGTCTCATGCAATTCAGGGGTACAATATTTTGAAAAATGTAAAATCTTTCGAGGAAGTTGCAAAAATTGTCAGATCACATCATGAACGCTTTGATGGAAAAGGTTATCCTGATGGGCTTGAAGGAAAGAATATTCCGTTTGGTTCAAGAATAATTGCTGTAGCAGATTCAATCGATGCAATGATATCAGACAGACCTTACCGAAAAGGAATGTGTGAAAATGTTTGCAGGGAACAAATTGAAAAGAACATTGGGATTATGTATGATCCGCAAATTGCAAGTTGTGTAATTGAACATTGGAATGAAGTATTAAAAAGCAGGGAAGATGAAAGTAATAACTGTATGGTAAAATTTTGAAAGAATCTTCAATACAAGAAAGAAATATGTTATGATGAGAATGTTCATGCCAGATGGCAAAGCAGGTTGATATGTTGAATTGTTTAGTAGTCGCTTTAGGCGGCGGAATTGGAGCCTGCCTCAGATATCTGATAGGGCTGATTCCTCTCAAAGAACCATTTATTTTTCCTGTAAAGACTTTGGTGATAAATCTTTTGGGTTGTTTTGTTATAGGACTTGTTGCATCTCTTGCCGTAAAGAACAGTTCGCTGTCGCCTAAACTTGTGCTTTTTGTCAAAACAGGATTGTGCGGTGGTTTTACGACTTTCTCGACTTTTGCTTTAGAAACTGAAACTCTCATAAAGACAGGACAGAGCGGACTTGCTGTTTTATATGTTGCACTGAGCGTTGTTGCGGGAGTAGGGCTGGCTTTTGCAGGGCAAGTGATTGTAGGGAAGTAGATGAACAAAAGTGTTTTACAAAACGGCGACTTGCTTTTTATGAGCGATGAATCTGATTTATCAAAAGCGATTATCGAAACAACAGAAAAGTATAGTCACGTGGGAATCTTTTTTGATAGTAGCAAGATTTTATAAATTTCGGTGATTGCCTGGAATTCTTACGAATTCTGGGCATTTTTTTTAACAAAAGCTCCCCTTTTTTCACGTTTTCATGATATAATGAGAATAAGGTGGATTATGTTTATAGATTATTCAAAACTTTGGAAAAAGCTTGCTGCTATGGGAATTAAGAATAAAACCGAACTTATGCCATTGGCAGGTATTTCTTCTAACATTTTAGCTAAACTCAGTAAAGGCGATTATATTTCAATGGAAAGCCTCCAGAAAATATGTAAAGCGCTTCATTGTGATGTTGGCGATATTTGCGTTGTAAATAACGAAAATTCTGAAGAAAAATAATTAAAATGTCATTCTTTGGCACCTTTGCATAGTAAAATATCCTTAGGAGAATATATAAAATGGCAAAAGCAAAAAAACAGGTGAGTTTTGAAGATGCTCTTTGGAGTTCTTGTGATAAATTGCGAGGAACTGTAGAACCTGCAGAATACAAGCATGTTGTTCTCAGTCTGATTTTCTTGAAATTTGTTAATGATAAATTCAATGACCGCAAGGAAGAACTCAAAGCTGAAGGCAAAGAAAAATATATTGATATGCAGGAATTCTATGAAATGAAGAACGTTTTCTTTGTCCCTGAAGAATCCCGCTGGTCATACATAATGGAAAATGCCAGGCAGACTGATATTGCCCTCAAAATTGACACAGCGTTGAACACAATCGAAAAGCAGAATCCAACATTAAAAGGTGCTTTGCCAGATAACTATTATTCTCGTCTTGGAATTGATGTTTCAAAACTTGCAGCTCTTCTTGATGAAATTAACAATATTCAAACAACAGCAGACAAAGAAAACGACATTATGGGTCGTGTCTATGAATACTTCCTTACAAAGTTTGCTCTTCAGGAAGGAAAAGGTAAGGGTGAATTCTATACTCCAAAAACAGTAGTAAATCTTATTGCCGAAATGATTGAGCCATATAAGGGAAAAATCTATGACCCGTGTTGTGGTTCTGGTGGTATGTTCGTTCAGTCCTTGAAGTTTGTAGAAAATCATGCAGGCAGTACAAAAGATATTTCTGTTTATGGTCAGGAAGGAACAAGTACAACGTATAAAATGGCAAAAATGAATCTTGCCATTCGTGGTATTCCTTGTGACCTTGGGGAAAAGGCAGCGAACACTTTTACAAATGATTTGCACAAAGATCTTCGTGCAGATTTTATTATGGCAAATCCTCCATTCAATCAGAAAGACTGGCGTGAAGAAAATGAACTTACACAGGATTCAAGATGGGATGGTTATGTAGTTCCTCCAACAAGTAATGCAAATTACGGCTGGATTCTCCACATGGTTTCAAAACTTTCTCAAAACGGTGTTGCAGGCTTCCTTCTTGCAAACGGTGCACTGAGTGGTGAAGGTCAGGAACTTGAAATCCGTAAGCAGCTGATTGAAAACAATCTTGTAGAAGCAATCGTAATTCTTCCAAGAAATCTTTTTTATACAACAGATATTTCCGTTACTTTGTGGATTTTGAACAAGAACAAAAAAGCAAGAATGGTTCAGCAGAACGGCAAAATGAGAAAATTCCGTGTCAGAGAAGATGAAGTTTTGTTTATGGATCTTCGCCAGATGGGAAGTCCCTATGAAAAAAAATATGTGGAGCTTACTCAGGAAGAAAGAAACAAGGTAACTGGAACTTTCCACAACTGGCAGAATGACAACAAAGATTATCAGAATGTTCCAGAATTTTGTTACAGTGCCAAAAAGAGTGAAATTGTAGAAAAAGGATATACTCTTGTTCCTAGCCGTTACATTGAATTTGTAAACCATGATGAAACAGCAGATTTTGACACAACTATGAAATCTCTTCAGGCAGAACTTACAGATTTACTCAAACAGGAAGAAGAAAGCAAAAAAGAACTGTTGAACGTGTTCAAGGATTTGGGGTACGAGATTAAGCTGTAGGGGGAGAGTATGGAAAATGAAATTATAATTCTCGATGAAAATGATTTGAAAAATAAAATCTATACAATTCGCGGTGTTCAGGTAATGCTGGATAGTGATTTGGCGGAAATTTATGGGTATGAGACAAAACGATTTAATGAACAGGTAAAAAATAATATTGAACGATTTGACGAAGATTTTAGATTTCAATTGACTCAAGAAGAGGTTGATGTTTTGCGGTCGAAATTTTCGACCACAAATATTAGCACTATGAGCAGAAGTTTGCCTTATGCTTTTACAGAGCGGGGAATTTATATGCTTATGACAGTTCTCAAAGGTGAACTTGCGGTTAAACAAAGTAAAACTTTGATAAGATTGTTCAAACAGATGAAAGATTTTGTTCTGACAAATTCTCAGCTGTTTGCGGAAATTGATTCTATAAAAAAACATCTGATTGAATCCGATTTGCATCATAAAGAAAATGACAAGCGGATTGATGAACTTTTTACTTTGATGGAAAAATACAAAATCGAAGAAAAACAAGGCATTTTCTTTCAGGGACAGATTTTCGATGCTTATGCTAAGTTTGAAAGTTTCATTCAGTCGGCAAAGAAAGAAATTGTTCTGATTGACGGCTATGTTGATTTGACGGTTTTGGAGCGACTTGCAAAAAAGAAGAAGGGTGTGAATGTTCTGCTTTATACAGATTCAAAAACAAAAATTACAAATCTTGATGTGCAAAAATTCAATGCGCAGTATCCAACTTTGACTTTGAACTTTACTTCCAAAATGCACGACAGATTTTTGATTATCGACA
>JAFOCI010000089.1 GCA_017381365.1 Treponema sp. | reverse complement strand
GCTTCTGCAATTTCGCTTTCCTGGGCGTTGCACATATTTTCAAGAGTTGTGAATTTTTTTGTAAGAATTTTAGCCCGCTTTTCGCCAATTCCAGAAATTTCCAGAAAAACAGAAACAACATTTTCTTTTGTTCTTAGGCGCTGGTTTCTGCTGGTGGCAAAACGGTGAGTTTCATCACGGACCCGCTGCAAAAGCCGTAATGCATCACTACGTTTTGGCAGAGAAACAGGTCTATCTGCATAAGGCCGCCATATCTCTTCGTCTCTTTTTGCAAGGCCAGCAACAGGAATATCTAAATCCAGCGATTTCAGAACCTGGGCAACTGCATTAACCTGACCGATACCACCATCAATTAAAATCAAATCCGGTAAATCAGCCTGCTCATTTAAAAGCCTGGTATAGCGGCGGCTGGTTGCTTCCCGCATAGACTGAAAATCGTCAATGTAGCCGTCAGTGGTTTTAAGACGAAAGTAACGGTAATTTTTCTTGTCAGGATTTCCATTATAAAAGCTTATAAGCGATGCAACAGGGAATTTTCCGCCGATGTGGGCAATATCAAAACCTTCAATGCGGACAGGCAGCCGCTTAAGTCCAAGAATATCCTTAAGCTCTTCAAGAGCAGGCATATCACCACGTTCCCTAAGCCGCCGTGTAATATCTTCCTTTGCATTGTGCAAAGCCATTTCCATTGCCGCCCGGTCCCGCCCTTTAACAGCCGAGTTTCCAATTCCTTTCGCGGTGGTTGAGCCTGTCGAAACCACCACTTCCTCCAAAATTCCGTGTTTATCAGTGCTAAATCCCTGTGAATCTGTGGCTAAATCTCTTTCAGAAACCTTTCTGCGCTCCTCTGTGTCATTTGTGGATTTTGAATCGGATTTTCCAATATCCACAAACACCATCATAGGTTCAACTTCAAAAGTTTCCTTAAGCCACTTTTCCAGATAATCAAGGCCGTATTCTGTAGGAACAAAAATTTTAGGCGGAACTTCTTCCTTTGAATTGTAGTAAGCGTTCATAAACTCGCCAATCAGCTCCTCATCTTCATTAAGACTCGTTACCCGGTAATTATCTCGCCCCAAAAGCTTTCCGCCGCGAATTTTAAGGACAGTAAAGCTTACAAGTTCGCCCTCTCTAAAATGGGCAATGTAATCTCTGTCTTCAGAATCAAAGCTTTCTACAATATTCTGGTTCTGCATAACCATCAGAGCCCGCAGTCCGTCACGCAGTCTGGCAGCCTTTTCAAAATTCAGCTCAGCAGCCGCTTCCTTCATTTTTGCAGTAAGTTTTTTTGCAGTTTCGTCACCGTTTTCGTTAAGCAGGTCGCAAATTTCACCGAAAAATTCATTATAGGACTCTTTTGAAATTTTTCCGCAGCAGGGCGCTTTGCATTGCCCCATGTGGTAATAAAGACATGGCGAATCCTTCTTTACGAATTTTTTGCAGTGCCGCAGCGGATAAATCTGGTAAAGAGTTTCTATAAACGTATCAAGAGCATTTGCGTCAGGGTAGGGACCAAAATAAGTGGAACCATCCCTGAGAACGTTGCGGGTTTTAAAAAGCCGGGGAAATTCTTCCCGCGTAATCCGCAGAACCGGATAGGATTTGCCGTCCTTCAGGTTGATGTTGTATTTTGGAGAATATTTCTTAATCAGATTGTTTTCCAGCAGAAACGCTTCGTATTCATTGCCAGTTGTGATGTATTCGATTCGTTTTGCGTTTGAAATCAAAAGCCGGGTCTTGATGTCCTTGTGCCCGGAAAAATAAGAGGAAAGGCGATTCTTCAGATTTTTTGCCTTTCCAACATAAATTACGGTGTCCTGTGGGTCGCGCCACATATAAACTCCGCTAGAGGAAGGTGCTTTCAATGCAGTTTCATGAAGAATTTCTCGATACATACGAAAACAATTATATAACAAATAACAGAAAAGGGGAAAGTCTTCCCGTCGCTCAGCCCTTCGGTCTTCGCTATTCAGAAATGCCAGCGGTGCTGTCATTTCTGACTCGCAAAGTAGGGGAAAGATTTCCCCTCGGCCGCACTGCGTTGCGGCCTACCCCTTCCAGCGGGCTCAAACGCCGCCCGCAACGCCTGCTTCTTGTAGTGCTCTTTTTGAGTATTCTTCCTCTTTTTGCAGAAACTTATGTGCTGGGTGGAAAAAAAGGCTGGGCAGATGTAAATGTGCGTAACGGAATCACAACCGGCAAAGGCCGCTATGGCTACGAAGCTTTGGAACTTGATTCAAAACACAAGGAAAACGATCCAGATACAGATTTGCTCCTGGATTTTGAAAATTCAGAAATAATAGACAAAGCTGGTAAATATAAAATTGTAAAAAACAGCGTAATTCCTTCAAAAAAGTCAGCCTGCGGAAAAGGTTCAGGTTTAAGCCGTAATCTTGGCGGTGGAATCGTTCTATTTGGCGATGAAACAAGTTTTTTTGGAAACGAAAATCATGCCGGCTCATTTATGATTGATTTCTGGATTTGTCCATCAACAGTAGAAAACGGCGAAGTTCTTATGAACTGGCGTTCTTCCCGCAATGTTCTGGGCAACATATTTTATCAGCTGATAAATATTTCGTTCTATCAAAATAAAGTCATTGCGGTTTTTCAGAACATTTTTGACGGATACACAAAAAATTCTGGGGAGCTTGTGCTTCAGACAACAAAAAGCATAATTCCGAACAAATGGTCTCATCATACAATCGCTTTTGTAGAAGATTCTGGAATCATTGAATACCGCATTGACGAAAAACTGGAAGCTATTGAATACGTAACAGATACAGGTCACGAAAATGGAACTGTTTATCCACCTGTTATGGGAGTTGCTGCAAATTTTGAGCTTTGTCCTAATTATACTGGTTTAATAGACGATTTTTATATTCTCCGCTCTTATGAAGAAATTACAACAGATAAAACTGAATATTCTATAGATGCACTGGAACCAGAACATTATCTGATTTCTGGCGGACGTTTTGAATCTAAGCCAATCATGTTTGCGGAAGGTACTACACTAAATTCCATTACAGCAGAAACAGATGTTCCTCCCCAGACAGACGTTCATCTTTATGTGCGTGGCGGCGACAACTATTTCAACTGGACAGAAAACTATCCTGAATGGATTCAGGTAGAAAGTGGCGATAACATTGAAAATCTGACAGGAATGTATTTTCAGGTTGCAGCGGAATTGTTCCCTGATGGTGGCGGACGTCATTCGCCAAGCGTAACTAGAATCGCCCTGAACTATACTCCGCTTCCAGCACCTTTGCCACCTGTTAAAATTGAAGCAAAGAAAGGTGACGGCAGCGTAACATTAACATGGAGCTATTCTGTAGAAGATTCTGCAGACGGTTATTACATTTATTACGGCAACCGTCCCGGCGAATATCTTGGAAGAGTTGCTGCACAAGGACCTTCGCCAATCAAAGTTGGAAAGCTTACTTCCTGTACTTTGACAGGTCTTAAAAACGGAACTATTTATTATTTTGCAGTTGCTGCCTATTCAAAAGCAGACAGCCGCATAATTGGTCCCCTTTCGAAAGAAGTTTTCGCCCGCCCAGCCCAGCGGTAGATGGAAATGTACCACAGAGTACACAGAGGTGAAAAAAAATCTGTGTGCATCTGTGGATTAAAATTATAACCGTATGATTCTTGAATTTGTGATTACTTCGTTTCCTTCTTCTGTAATAAGGACGTCATTTTCAAGGCGAACACCACCCAGCTTTTCATCGTAAAGACCAGGTTCAAGTGTGATTATCATTCCAGGCTGGAAAGTTACGCCTGCAGACATTTTTGTGCTTACTCTAGGATATTCATGAATTTCAAGACCGATTCCGTGACCTAATGTGTGTGGCATTTTTCGCTTTGCTTTCGCAAAGATATTTTCTGCCAGTTCGCAGGCATCCTTTACAGGAACGTCTTTCTTGTAAAGCCTTAAACATTCATCTGCGGCATGCTGAACAAGCTCCAGAAGTTCATTCTGTTCTTCGCTAAGTTCGCCTTTTGCGATTGTAAGGGTTGTATCGCTGGTGTAGCCGTTGTAAACCACGCCAAAATCAAGTATAGAAAGTCCGTTTCCAGGCCATTCTCCGTTTGTGTATCCAGGAAATGCGTGGATTGCCCAGCTGCGTTCAGGTCCAGCCGCAAGAGTGTCAAAACCGGTACGTTCACAGCCATGAAGTCTGCATTCTTTTTCAATAAGAAGAGCCACATCCATTTCTGTCTTAATTTCACCGCTGCGGACTTTTTCTTCTATCTGATTGATAATCAGATCGCCGATTCTGGCCGCTTCTTTTGTACATTCAATTTCGTATTCATCTTTTATCATTCTAAGCTGAACTGCAAACTGATGAACGCTTTCGTTACGGCAGCGGACTTCCCATTTGTCAAGCTGATCTACAAATTCCAGGAACTTAGGATATGAAGTGCTTGGAGGAATCTCAACTTTGCCGCAGTCTTCAGAAAGATTTGCCTTTATGGCAGCAATGTCCTGATTTTTATATTTTGTGTAAGGAATTACCTTGTCACAATATGCAATTTTTTTTGAAAGGATTTCATCCCATGGAATCAGAATGCTGTTTCCCTGGGCTGGAATGATGAGCATGGCATCGCTGGTGTGGCCTGTAAGATAGCGTAGTGATGGTTCCCGATGTTCCTCGCTGTCAATAAAAATGGCGGCACCAATTTCATTTATATTCAAATATTCAACGATTTTTTGACGTCTTGCGGCGTAGATTTTTTTTAATTCAGCTGGTGAGTATTCTTTCATAGATATTCTTTCTTCCTTACTGTATTTTCATAAAAAAAATTATTGTTATTTGCAGCGCAGCTTTTTTTTGATTGCTGTGGCGCTTTCGTCTTTAAATATAATAAGAAGTGCGGCTCCGAGTAAACCAAAAATTAATGCGCAGGCAAAAACTGGTACGCCGTAGACAATTAATCGTCCGCAGCCATCTAATTTCCAGATGAGAAACTGACGGGCGAAATATGTTGGAGCGGCGGCGATTATACTGAATGCGCAGATTCTTACTATATAAATGATCATGCTTACTGCGATTTTACCGGCTTTCATCCCTGGCATTTTTTTCATGAATGCAAAAAGACAGACTGTGTTTACAAGGCTTGCGGCAGAAAGGGCAAGGGCAATTCCGCTTCCTTTCATTGGAAATGCAAGACACAAAGAAATCAGAATGTTTACGCCAAAACAGATTATACCGGCAAGGGTAGGCAGCTTTGTGTTTCCCTGTGCGTAAAAAGCCGGGGAAATGATTCTGTTTACGGCAATAAAATAAAGCCCTGCAATGTGAAAACGGAAAACCTGCAAAGTCATTGCTACGGAATTGTCATCAAAGCTTTTTGACTTGTAAACAAGGGAAATCAAATCTTTTCCGCAGACAAGAGAATAGAAAGTAACAGGAATACAGATGAGTGCGATGATTTTTATTGCCTGGGTAAGCATTTCGTTAAATTCGTCCCATTTCTGCTTTTTTGCAAGTCCGCTTAAGTCTGGTAAAATTACAGTTCCAATGGAGACGGCAAAAATTCCAAGAATCAGCTCCTGAAGTCTCAATGAATACTGCAGAGAGGCAACTGTTCCTGTTCCAACCTTTCCTGCAAGAGCGGTGGAAACAACATCGTTCAGCTGGTAAGCGGCCATTCCGATTATTGTTGGAACAATTAAAGCGCAGACACGTCTTGTTCCAGGATTTGTAAAAGCTTTTTTTAGTCCGGTTAATGTAGTTTTCCAGCCAGTTTTTTTTACAAAAGGCCACTGGAACAAAGCCTGAAAACATCCGCCTGTAAGAACGCCAAAACTCATTGCACGGGCAGCAAGAGCTTCTGGCGGCAGGTTGTCTGGATTGTTCAGATATGGAGTGAGTCCGTAAGTTACAAGGATTACAATTCCGTTAAAAAGCACAGGGGTAAATCCTGATGGCGCAAAAACATTCACACCATTCAGAATTCCTTGAAAAAACGCCGCAACGGAAATCACGAACAGGTACGGAAACATGATTCTTGTCAGGAATGTGGTTTCTTCAAAAATTTTTGTGTCTGTCTGATTGTTGTAGAAAAATGGAACCACAAAGCCTACAAGAAGAATTCCAAGGACTACAACGCAGGTTGTAAGGAATGAAACAAGAGTAAGTGTTGCGCTTACAAATTCCTGAGTTTCAGCTTTTTTTTCTGGAGTTACAGCATCTTCTATGTAGCCGCGGAAAGTTGGAATAAAGGCTACAGAAATTGCGTTTTCCGCAAACAGACGGCGAAAAAGATTTGGAATCATAAAGGCAATTCCAAATGCATCAGCATAAGCGCTGGTTCCCAAAAAAGCCGCCTTTGTCATTTCACGGATTAATCCCATAATGCGGGATGCAAAAGTCATTAAAGAAAGAATAAGACCTGATTTTACCAGTGATTTATTTGAATTTTTCATGATTTTTCTATATTAATACATATAGAAACTGTTCGCAAATGGTAGGGTTTAAGAATGCTTCTTTCACGTGAAAACAGTTTTATAATCAATTAAAAAAGAAGTTCAGGCTAGACGGACAAGACCTTCGCTGATTTTTATATTCTCATTTTCCTCAAGCTTTTCGCCATTAACAACCATCTTCATAACTTCCAGTTTCTTCTAATCCAAGTAATTCACCTCTTTATTATGAGGGACAAAATCCCTTACGAATTAGTTCCTTAATTTTGTAAACCGCAAGTTGTTTCAACAACTGAGGATTTACAAAACGTTCGCGCAAGCGAACATGTAAAAAAAATAGAGTTTTTGTAAAAAAACTCGAGACTTAAAATAGATGGCGAAATCTTAGCCATCTATTTTAATCGTTCTTTAATTTTGTAAACCGCAAGTTGTTTCAACAACTGAGGATTTACAAAACGTTCGCGCAAGCGAACATGTAAATAAATAGAGTTTTTGTAAAAAAACTCGAGACTTAAAATAGATGGCGAAATCTTAGCCATCTATTTTAATCGTTCTTTTAATTTATGAAGATCCTTTTTGTTTTCATGATTAAAAAAGTTGTGTTATAATTTTTTTAAGATTTTTATTCTGGAGGCTCATTGTGTTAAAAGGAAAAGTTTGTATTGTAACAGGCGGAACTCGTGGAATCGGTTTTGAAATCGTAAGAAAATTTCTTAAAAACGGTGCAAAAGTTGCCCTTTATGGAAGTAAAAAAGATTCTGCACTGGCGGCTGTTGAAAAATTAAAAAACGAGGATTCATCTTACGAGGTTATAGGTCTTTATCCGGATTTAACAGATGAAAAACAGGTAAAAGATTCCTTTGAAGAAGTAAAATCTCATTTTGGAAAAATCGATGTTCTTGTAAATAACGCAGGAATTTCTTCACATTCAAAATTAGAAGAATTCTCTGTTGAAGAATACGACAGAATTGCAGATTTAAACATAAAGGCTGTCTTTATATGTTCAAAAGTTTCTGTTCCGTATTTAAAAGAAACAAAAGGCGTAATTTTAAATACAAGTTCTATGGTAAGTATGTACGGTCAGCCGTCTGGTGTAATGTATCCTGCAAGTAAATTTGCAGTAAATGGAATTACGGTTTCACTTTCCCGTGAGCTTGCTCCATTTGGAATCAGGGTTAATGCCGTTGCTCCTGGAATTACAGAAACAGATATGGTAAAAAATCTTCCAAAACAGATGATTGAACCGCTTATAAAATCAATTCCCCTTGGCAGAATGGGTACTCCTGAAGACATTGCAAATGGATTTTTGTTTCTTGCAAGCGATTTAGCGTCTTACATAACAGGTGATGTTCTTCATATTGACGGAGCGGCAAGGGCATAGTTTCAAAGGGCGCATCTTATTGCAAAAAGATTTCGTATGCCTGGCTATTATTCAGAAATTGCACTTACACGAAATTTGAGTTACAATATTTAAGTATGTTATTGACACAAAAATCGGAAAAGAGTAGCGTCAGTTCTCAGTTCTCAGTTCTCAGTTCTCAGTTCTCAGTTCTCAGTTCTCTAGGCGAAGAATATACAGATAACAAATATACAATAGTTGAAAATTTACAAAGGGGACAGATCTCCGCGTTGCGGAGGTCTGTCCCCTTTG
>JAFOCI010000088.1 GCA_017381365.1 Treponema sp. | reverse complement strand
TCTCCTCAAAAACAGGGCTGTCCCAAAAGTAATGAGTGTAGCGCTCATTGAGTCCTTCGACAGGTGGTTCCTGAGCCTGTCGAAGGGCTCAGGAACCACTCGTCGAAATGACTGCTACACTAAATGTGGTGGTTTCGATAAACTCAACCATCGTAATGCAAACTTATTGGCCAACCTCTTTTACAGACTCTTTCTGACTGTTAATATTTTCATAATGCAAATAAAATTATAATAAAATCAGTTTTACGCACCTACAATTTCACGGGAACGAGCCATTGCGCCGTCAATGTTGTCAAAAATATTTTCGCGGCCAATTTTATCAGCCATTCCAGTTTTTTCACAAAGCATATATGGCTGAGTATGAATACCAGAAAGAACGATTTTTACGCCTTTTCTGTCACAAGCAGCCTTACACTGTTCAAGGGCATTCAATCCACCAGCATCAAGGTAAATAGTATTTCTCATGCGGATAACAAGAACCTTGAATTCTGCACCAGCACGTTCTACAGCCATTTCAAACTTGCGTACTGTACCAAAGAACAATGGACCTTCAATTTCATAAACAAGAACTCCAGCAGGAACATCAAGCATTTCCTGTGTACCGTCACCAGTGATACCACCAATAATCTGTTTTCTGCTTTCCTGAACTTCAGAAACATCAATCATCTTCTTGATAAAGAAGAATGCAGCAAGAATAAGACCGATTCCAATTGCATAAGTCAAATCAACAAATACAGTTACAAGGAAAGTTGCAAGAAGAACTGAAATATCTGATTTCTGACCTTTAAGAAGCTTACGGATAGAAGGAATTCCAGCCATATTCCATGAAACGCTCATAAGAACAGCAGCAAGAGCGGGCATTGGAACATATTCAACATATTTTCCAAAGAAAATCATTATAAGCAAAAGAACAACTGCATGAACCATACCAGCAACAGGAGTGCGGCCACCGTTATTGATATTTGTAGCTGTACGGGCAATAGCACCAGTTGCAGGAAGACCGCCGAACAACGGACTAAGGATATTTGCAATACCCTGACCAATCAATTCATTGTTAGAGTCGTGTTTTGTACCAATCATACCGTCTGCAACTACGGCAGAAAGCAAAGATTCAATGGCAGCAAGAACCGCAATTGAAACAGCAGTTGGTAAAACAGTTTTAAGAGTTGCCAATGAAAAATCAGGAAGCTTTGGAGAAGGCAAAGTTGTAGGGATAGAATAATGTTTTCTGCCATCAACAAACTGACCGATTGTATCGCACTTAAGACCAGCCACATTTGCAAGGATAATGCTAACGATTGTAGCAAGAACAATCACTACAAGAGAGCCAGGAATCTTTTTTGTAACTTTTGGCCACATAAAAATGATTACAAGACAAACAATTGCCATAACTGTTGAATAAACATCAATTGTTTTAAGCGACTGAGCATAAACGCTGATTTTTCCGGCAAAAGTTCCAGGCATTTTAGAAAATTCCTCGCCCATAACCATCATCGGAAACTGAGGATGCATCCCAAAAAAGTCACCAATCTGACCAGTTGCAATTGTAACTGCAATACCGGCAGTAAAACCAACAACGATTGTGTAAGGAATAAATTTTACAAGACCGCCAAGCTTAAACACACCAAGCAAAATAAGCATGATTCCTGCAAGAACAGCAGCTGTTGCAAGTCCGCTAAAACCAAGCTGCGGATTATTCACGATTGCATAAATGATTACTGTAAACGCACCTGTAGGACCACCAATCTGACAGCGTGTACCACCAAAAGCCGCAATACAGAAACCGGCAATAATAGCAGTGTAAAGTCCTGTTTCTGGACTACATCCACTGGCAATTGCAAATGCGATAGAAAGTGGCAATGCAACAATACCAACAATAATACCAGCGATAAGATCAGTAACAAACTGCTTACCGTTGTAACCCTTAACAGTGTTAAGTAACTCAGGTTTGTAAGCCATAAAAAAAATACCTCTTCTGACAAAATACCGTTTTTTGTCAGAAAAGGCAATTAAACGCAAAAAAATATAAAACAAAAGAAGGGCGGAGCCCCGCCCTACGGCCACACTACGTTGCGGCCTACCCCACCCAGCGGGCTCAATCGCCGCCCGCAACGCCCGCTTACTTTTCTTGCAGCAACAAGCCTATAATTTCAATTTTTATCAGTTTCTGATATAATTTTTTTATGAGTTACCGTTGTCCACGCTGCATGAAAAAAGGCGAATTCTGCCTTTGCAAATATACAGAAGAAATTGATTCAGGAATTAAATTTGTTCTTTTAATGCATCCAAAAGAAGTAAAAAAGAACCGCACAGGAACAGGCTGGATTACGCGAATCTCATTGAAAGGCTGCGAAATAATTGAAGGTCTTGATTTTGCGGAAAATACCCGGCTCAACAAACTTTTGGAAGATCCGCAGTATTATCCAGTTCTGCTTTACCCCGGAGAAGATGCGTGGACAGCTTCCCACGAAAAATTCAAGGAAGAAATCGGAAACAGAACTCTTCTTGCAATTATTATTGATTCAACCTGGTTCTGCAGCCGCAAAATAATTCAGCATAATCCACAGCTTTTAAAATTACCAAAACTCAGTTTTTCCGGCAGCTACCGTTCTATTTTCACTTTTAAAAGAGAACCTCGCCCTGAATATATTTCTACCATAGAAACCTGCTATTATTTAATAAAAGAACTGCAGACTGCTGGAATTGCAAATCAAAATGTAAATCCAGAACCTTTAATGAATGTATTCAAAGAAATGATTAAAAATCAGCTGAGAGCAGAAAACGAGCGTATTATGGGATTGCGTCCAGACATTCATCACATGGACGGCAAGTACAGCAAATTAAAAGAAATTCCAGATTTTGACTGATTTTTGCCGTAAAACAAAATACTTTCAAATTATTTCTTAAATGGAAGCTCTCCGCTTACTGTGTATTCACCGCACAAAGCCCCGAACATCGCCTGCATTGTATAATTTGAATAACTGTAACCAATAAGAATATCATTCGCCCAGTTCAGCTCAAAACTGGCAGTTGGCGTCATAATTGAAAAAATAACAACTTTTTTGCCGTATTGTCTAAGCCAGTTTGCAATGCGGGCAGTCCTTTCGTTGTAAACAAGAACAATCAGAGTGTCGTAACCACCAACAAGCTTCCCAATGTTATCAACAACCCATTGTGTTTCGTTAGGACCAATCTCATAAGTAAATTTAAAATCCCCTGAATCAGAAAAACGTTTTTTTCCTTCCTCAAAGAATTTTGGTAAAGAGCCTACAAAAAGAACCTTTCCTGCCTTTGCAGAATTCAAAGGAAGATCAGTCTGTTTGTCTATGACAATGGAACGGCAAGCCTGTTCAAGGAAAAATTTGTCGCCCTCCCTGTCTGGAATAAATTTTGAAATAGTAGAAGAATCAGGATACAAAGGAGCTGCATTTCCACCCTTAAAATAATCCAGTTTTGCCTTTATAACCCTAACGGCAGCATCCTTAACTCTTTCGCGGAAAGAATCATCACTTCGCATCAAAGAAAGATTGTTTGTCCACAGGGCTTCGCCAAGTTTTGCAGTTGTTGAAGAAATGATAATATCATTTCCCGCTTCAATTGCCATTCTGAATGCTGAAGAAACTGAACCGGCAAACATTGTAGCCCCGTTCATCATCATATCGTCTGTAATAATCAACCCTTTGTAACCAAGCTGACCACGAAGCAAATCAGTAAGAAAATATTTAGAAAGACTTGCAGGAGTTCCACTTGGATCAATTTTAGGAAAACTTAAATGACCGCTCATAACAGCAGGTACGTTCTGCTTTATTAAATACATGAACGGAACAAGTTCCCGCTTTGTAAAGGTGTCAAAGTCAACTTCTATGGAAGGAAGATTTATATGAGAATCAAATCTTGTGTCGCCATGACCTGGAAAATGCTTTACAGTTGGAATTACACCAGCCGCTTCGCTGCCACTTGCCCATGCACCACCAAGAATGCCGGCTTTTTCTGGATCATCGCCAAAAGAGCGGGTTCCAATGATTGTAGAATCGTGATTAGTAAATAAATCAACTGTTGGTGCAAAGTTCATGTTAATTCCCAGCGCTTTTATTTCACGGCTTATATAATAAGCTGAATACCAGGAATCAGCAGGAAAACCACTGGAACCAATTGCCATATTGCCAGGAGTAATTGCAGTTTCGCCTTTCACATGACGAATCCAACCGCCTTCCTGGTCAGTAGCTACAAAAAGCGGAATTTTAAATCTGCCGGATGCACTTTTTTTCTGAAGGGAAGTTATTGATTTTGCAACCAGATTAATATCATCTGTATTCCAGCCAAAAACCTTAACGCTTCCAAGTCCACGGTCAACCCAATCATAAAGCAGTTTGCCTGGTTCTGCACCAGCCCAGCCAAACATAAGAATCTGACTTAAAAGTTCTTCGTCCGTCATCTTGCTGACAATTGTTTCTGCCAGCTGCTGATTTGGATAATCGCTCCAGAAATTTACATCATCATTTAAATTTATGGAAATCTGAGAAAAAATTGTTGCGCAACAAAATACGCTGATAACGAATGCAAATACCTTTTTCACAACGAACCACTATTTTTTGATCTTGTCCAAAAGTCCGCTGGTCATACTGCTTAAATCTTTTAAGTTGCCAGTAAGATTTGTAAGTCCCTGTGTAAACGCAGATTCACTGAACATCGAAGCAATCTGCCATTTATACAGTTCCTGAACCTTAAAACGCTGCACAGTTCCCTTTGCAGTTAGTTCAACACCAAGTTCAAAAGGTTTTTCAAGGAATGCAAATTTTCCGATTTTTTCAAACGGTTTAAATCCAGTTTTTGGAGTTACAAGCCGTTCCAGCTCTTTAAAGATAAGCTCATGAACTTCATCTGATTTAAGAACAGCAGAAAAATTGGTTGTATCCATTCCAGTTTCTTCTGCAAATTTCTTGATATTATCCTTATTCGGAATAATAAGTGCCCCAAGACAGTTCTGATCCTGACCAACAACTACAGCCTGTGCAATATAAGGGGATTCAACAAGTTTATTTTCAAGAGGAAGAGGTTCAACATTTTCTCCAGAACGCAGAACAATTGTATCTTTTGCCCGCCCTTTAACAATGATATCACCGTTGATAGTGCGAACCACAAGGTCACCAGTGTTAAACCATTCTTCCTGAATTACTTCCGCAGTTAAATCTGGTTGCTTGTAATAGCATTTCATAACGTTTGGACCGCGAACATAAAGCACACCCATCTGGCCTGGTCCACATTCTATACCGTGTCTGTTTACAACCTTTACTTCACAGAATGGAAGAGCAGGTCCGATTGTACCAAGCACAGGTTTCCTGAAATTTCTGAGAGAAACCATTGGCGCAGTTTCTGTCAGTCCGTAACCTTCTACAAGACGAATTCCAACCGCATTGTAAAAACGATCAAGCTTTGGTGCAATTCCACCGCCACCACTCATTGCCAGCTTAAATTCTCCGCCAAAAACTTCGCGGACTTTGCCAAAAAACAGAATTTCGCCAAGAGAAACAAAAGGAAGAAGGAACAAAATCGGAATATAGAGGATTCTGTCAAAAACCTTATGAATAAAAAGTTTTTTATGAAACAACTGATTTCTTCCGCGAATAATCGCATACAGCCTAAGTCGTCCTGTTGCAGCGCCAGTGCAAAGTTTAAAAAGAAGTTTTCTACGTTTTGATTTATTAACAGCCTGCTTTTCAATCTGTCCGTAAATCCCATCCCACACACGAGGTACACAAGCCATGAACTGAGGACGAATCTTTTTCATATCAGCAAGAATCATACTTACAACAGGCTTTGAGTAACATATTGCAACACCAGTAGCCACAAGATAATATTCCATCTCCCGTTCATAAACATGCCATACTGGTAGAACAGCAAGAGATTTATCTCCCTGACGCATAGGAAAAATTGCAGCCAGATTTTTTATCTGGCACAAAAAATTTTTATGAGAAAGTTCAACTCCTTTTGGCACACCTGTTGTACCAGAAGTAAAAATAATTGTTGCAGTATCATTTTCCTGACCTGCATTCATTATTTCTTCGACTTTTCCGGCATTGTCTGCACGATAATTCTTTCCAAAAGAAATTACTTCATCATAAGAATAAACAGGAACATCAATTGCAGTCTTATCAACATCCTTTGGATCTATTACAACTACATTTTCAAGCGAAGTAAGTTCGCTGCAGCATTCTACAATTTTTTTATAACTGTAATTACTTTCCACAACTACTGTTTTACAACCCGCAAAGCTAAGAATGTACGACAAGTCTTTTACAGTAGCTTCGCTTCCTCGAGGAATATCACAACAACCAATGACCATGATTCCCATAGAACAAACGAGCCATTCCTTGCGGTTATCACTAATTAATCCTACATGATCACCAGACTGATTGTTCAATGTTAAAAGACCAGCACCAAAATAAAGCATAAGCTGAGCAAAATCTATATAACTGACAGGCTCAAAAGTACCAGCTTTATTCTTTGAATATTGAACAGGAGTAGTCGGTATGTTCATCGCTTTTTCAAAAAGCATTTGTGGAACAGTGTTGGCCATAAAAATCCCCGAAAAACTTTTTGTGACAGTTTTTCTATTTTTGTCATTATAAACAATAATCAAACTAAATTCCACTAAAAAACAGTTTGACACGACTTTTTTTAATAAGGTTGCACTTTAATGATTATTTTTTTTATTGTACAATAAGTTTTACTAAAAAGTATCAGGAGTTTATTTATGAAAAAAGTTTTATTACTTACTATCATACTGGCAACAGCATTCTCTCTTTTCGCAAAGGAAAAGAAAATCAAATTCAATTCCGCATCATTAAATTCTACATCAAAATGTGCAAGACTTGCAAAAAAAGCATTTAATGATGGCTTTTCCGTTCTTAAGCCAGAAGCAAATCTGACTATATGGAAAAAAGACTCTGAAAACTTCATTTATTGTTTTGAAGACGGAAAACGAGGAGAAAACCGATCAATTCATAGCTATGCAAAAATTGACGGAAAAGTTGAATTTTTCAGTGCATTTGTTCAGCACATTTCAGGCGAACAAAATGACCAGTTCATCGTTTTGAACAAAGAGAAAGATAATGTTTCAATGTCATCAATTATTGAAGAACTTTCAGAATTAACACAGAATAAAGATTTGCCTACAAAAAAGGAATATGCTGAAATGCTTGCAAAGGATCAGTTAAATATTTTCCGTAACACTTATCATAATTATATACAGTAACAGATAAGCAAAAAAAAACTGATTCGTAAGAATCAGTTTTTTTTTAGAGCTGCCTGAAGGACTTGGACCCTCGACCCCGAGATTACAAATCACGTGCTCTACCAACTGAGCTAAGGCAGCAAGTGATATTAATGTTATCAAAATGTTAGTTTTTAATCAAGTGATAATTCTTTATTTCAGGTTTATTTTTCAATTTTCTTCATCTATTTTAAATTAATGCACACAAACCTTTTCCGCGCAAAGATTTAAATAATTTTTCACCCAAAACAGAATTCAATTCTTTTCCTGTAAAACTTACATTTTCAGAATCAAAATTCTCAGCTTCAATTTTTTCAAGTAATTTTATAATTTCACAAGATTTTTCCTTTTGAACATCTGCATATAAAAGCTCGCCCATATAAGACCAGCACAACTGAATTCCGCCAGACGACTTAAGCAAAACTGGTTTTCCACCAATCCATACATACTTTTTTTCAGCAGCAGGTTTTTCACAAAAAGCAGAATCCCGCTTTTTTTCATATTTTTCTATTAATTTGTCCACAAAATCCTGGGGAATGGATGGCTTTGGCATTCTAAACTGAAAATAAGACTCTACTGGCTTTTTAAGTTTTTCGCCATGCATCCACAATTCAAGTGCAGAATTAAGTCCGTCTGCATATTTCTGGCTTTTATTTTCTCCTTTCCAATGAATATCATTTTCTGCAAACTGAGTTTTAGGCGCAGGAACAGGCTGTAAATCCTGATGTTTTCCATCAAGCCATTCCTGATAGACAGTTGAATGCAATGTAAGCGTAAATTTATGCCAAAAGGCCGAATCCAGAAGACCTGCCGCAAAAAGCTGACGCAGCGTTTCCATGGAATTTATCAGCTCCTGCTCTGTCTGATTCCAGAATCCGTAAATCATGTAGGAATGAACAAGAATTCCAGCTTCTTTAAAGGCGCAGCAGGCAGAAACAATATTTTCCATGTCGATTCCTTTGTTCACAGAATCAAGACCGTCTCCTGTAGCAATCTCTATACCTGCGGAAATCGCTGTAAGTCCACCATAAGAAAGCAAATCCGCTAAATCTCGGGAAAATGTTTTTTCAAAGCGAACGTTGCCCCAGAAAGTGAGTTTTGGCATTGTTTTTGAGGCGGTTAGATTTTGCAGGGCGAACTGCTGCAATCCAACTGGAGGGCAGGCTTCATCCACAAAATGGATGCCGTAAACACCTTTATTCTGCGCCTGATTATAAATTCCTTCAAAATATGACTTTTGATTCACACTGCAGAAATTTTTTACGTAATCCAAAGTCGTGTCGCAGAAAGCGCAGCGATGCCAGTAACAGCCGTAAGCCATATAAGTTTTAAGCCACGCCCCATCATTCCAGATTCTATGCATCGGGTTTGTGTCATCTGCAAGACGCGGACTTCTTGAAAAATCTATGTCGGAAAAATCCGGAATTAAATTCCTAACAAACTGACGTTCTGCATTTTCCCACTCTTCATCCCTCTCCAGCGGCTGAATAATTTTCCCGTCCAGACAGTATTTTACGTTATAAATCTGACTGCCATCCAGCAAATTTTTTATGCCAGTTTCAGATTTGCTGTATTCTTCCAGAAGTTTAAGATAACTTCCATACCCTTTGTCATAGCTTAAAAAATCACAGAACTCAAAAAGACGCTGCTCAGAAACGTTTCTAAGTTCAGTATTGATATAACCGCCTCCAAAAGCAACTGTGCAATTTTCACCGTAAAGTGCTTTTATTTCCCCAGCGGACTGCAAAGCTGCAGTAAAAGTTCCAGGAAAAGGTACTGAAATGCAAAAAAGATTCTGACCCTGCAAATCAGAAATATTCCGCAACAACAAAGGCTTGTAAAAATCAGTAAGAACAGGCGAATCCAGGCCTTTCATGGTTTCTGAAAAAGAAACCTCGCTGGTGGCAAGGCGCTCTGCATAACGGATAAGCGCAAAATTTTCGTCATAGGCGGCAGTTATATAATCTGCAAGGTCTGCAAGAGCCAGACTGGCAAGAATCTGCGAGTCGTCAACTCCCACATCTCTGGTAAGCTTTGAAAGATAATTTTCCATGCGGGCGCCTCTTGGAGCATGGGCTGAACGAACGAATTCATGTGTAAATTCCCGCCCAGACAAATTGTGACTTCCACAAACAATTGCAACTATGGAATCAATCCAGTTACACCAGTTTTTAGACTGAGAAACATAGCGTCTAAGCTGAAACGCGGAATTGTCATCCCCCTGCGACTCCAGATTATCTGCAAGCTTCAGTGCCTTTTTCTTTGATTTTTCAAAAATCAAAGAAAGTCCGTTGCGACAAAATATTTCATGAAAAAGTTCTGTGCTCAAATCCAGCCATTTTACAGTTCCTTGAATTTTATAATCTTTGTAAACAGTTTTAAAAAATGAAGAAAGATACGCTCCAGAAGGATAAGGCGTGTTCAATTGAACTAACGGCGGCTGAATTATTATCGTATTTAGCATAAATTGATTATAGTACAATTCAATATAATAGAACAGTTTATTGAATTTACATTTATTTTCTGATAGTCTTTTAAAGTCATTGTGTAACGTGATTATTACAATGATTCTCTGGAGAGTTTTGCAATGAACTTTCATAATGCAATGAAGCAGAAAGTCTTAAAGCAAACGCCGAAGGGTTAAGGCTATTAAAGCCAATATCTCAGGCAAAAGGACAGAAAAAAAAATTAATCTCACGTCCAACTCAACAGGGAGCTGATTCCATGGAATTGTTCTATGGATGACAGCTCTTATTTTTTTAACTAGGAGAATGTCATGGAATTATTTGACGCAATTCTCAACAAGATTGATGACATTGTATGGGGTCTTCCAACAATCATCCTTATCTTGGCAACTGGATTGATTCTTACAATCCGCACAAAAGGAATGCAGTTCACAAAGCTTGGACGCGCATTAAAATCAATTTTCCGTAAATCAGACGGTGATCACCATGGTGAAGTTTCAAGCTTTGGTGCTCTTTGTACAGCTCTTTCTGCTACAATCGGTACTGGTAACATTGTCGGTGTAGCAACAGCTATTGCAGCCGGTGGTCCTGGTGCCCTGTTCTGGATGTGGATGGCAGCTCTTGTAGGTATTTGTACAAAATATGCTGAATGTATGCTTGCAGTTGCTTACCGCGAAAAGAAAGAAGACGGCCACGTTCTTGGCGGTCCATTCTACACAATTGAAAAAGGTCTTAAAGAACTTACAGGCAAAAACTGGAAATGGCTTGCTGTATTGTTTGCTATTTTCGGTGTTCTTACAGGTGTTCTTGGTATCGGTACAATCACACAGATCAACGGTATCACATCTGCTGTAAACAATGCTTTTGACCCAAACAACACACATATTGCATTTGTTCTTGGTGAAATTTCTTATACATGGTCAACAGTTATAGCAGGTCTTCTTGTAACTTTCTTTACTGCACTCGTAATCATCGGTGGTCTTCAGCGCATTTCTAAGGTTGCACAGGTTGTAGTTCCTTTCATGGCTATAATTTATGTTTTCCTTGGTCTTTCTGTTCTTATTATGAACGCAACTCACATTCCACAGGCATTCGCAGTTATCGTTAAGTGTGCATTCGGTGGAAAAGCCATTGCCGGCGGTATGATTGGCTGGACAATCCAGCAGGCAATGCAGAAAGGTGTTGCTCGTGGAATTTTCTCTAACGAAGCAGGTCTTGGTTCTGCTGCTATCGCTGCTTCTTCTGCTCAGGTTGAAGAACCAGTTGCACAGGGTCTCGTTTCAATGACAGGTACATTCATTGATACAATCATCGTTTGTACAATGACAGGTCTTGCAATCGTTATCGCATTCTTTACAGGTGCAGACGCTGCAGGTATCCCGGAAACTCTCAAAGGTGTAGCAATTACATCTACAGCTTTCACAACAGTTCTTGGTGGCGACGGACACTCAGTACAGTTCCTCTTGATGATCTGTCTTGTATTCTTCGCATTTACAACAATTCTCGGATGGGACTACTACTCTGAACGTTGTCTTGAATACCTTACAAACGGCCGCATGAAACTTGTAATGATTTACCGCGTAATTTACATTCTTGCAGTATTCATTGGACCTTACCTTACAGTTTCTGAAGTATGGACAATTGCAGACATCACAAACGGTTTAATGGCAATTCCAAACTGTATAGCTTTGATTATTCTTAGCGGCGTTGTTGCTAAAATGACAAAAGATTATATGGACAAATACCCAACTCTGGAAAGCGAAAAGAAATAATCAGTTCGAACTTAAAACTAACTGGAGTATAAAAAAGCGATGGCATTTCAGAATTTGAAGCCATCGTTTTTTTATTTAGCCCTAAATTCGAGTTTTTTGAAAATTAAACATAAAAATGATTTTACAAAAAAATTGTTTAATTATGAAAATACGAGAAGGAAGAAAGAGGCTGTCAAAAACATTCGCAAGTTGAGGTTGTCCAATAAGTTTGCATTACGGTGGTTGAGTTTATCGAAACCACCACATTCAGTGTAGCAGTCATTACTTTTGGGACAGCCCCTTGCCGACTTGCGCATGTAGCAACGCTTATCATCACAATGAAAAGCAACATCATCATATATTTTATAATTCTTTCACACAGTTTTTAATTCCAATAATCATTGAAAAAAATACATATAAAAAGAGAAATATACCGCCACCATTTTTCCTACCATCCATGGAAATTTCCATACATTTCCACAACCAATGGCACAGCCAGCACTCATTAAAATAAAACCCAAACGACTTTTAAAATGTTCCCTTTCCAAAGCAACTTCAACCAATGAATTACAGAACAGCTTTCAAGAAATTCCGAAGTCTTTCACTCTTTGGATTATCAAAAACTTCTTCGGGAGTTCCCTGCTCTTCAATGTTTCCATCAGCCATAAAAAGAACTCTTGTTGCTACTTCCCGGGCAAAAGCCATTTCATGAGTTACAACAAGCATAGTCATTCCCTTGTGAGCCAAATCTTTCATCAACTGAAGAACTTCTCCAACCATTTCAGGATCAAGCGCACTTGTTGGCTCATCAAAAAGAATTACATCAGGCTTCATTGCAAGAGAGCGAACAATAGCAATACGCTGCTTCTGACCACCACTCAAACTTGAAGGATAAGAATTCGCTTTATCTTTAAGCCCAATCAACTGCAAAAGTTTCATCGCATTTTCTTCAGCTTCTTCTTTTGTCTGAATTTTTAAAGTAAGAGGCGCAAGTGTAATATTTTGCAGTACAGTTAAATGAGGAAACAAATTGAAATGCTGAAAAACCATGTTCATTTTCTGACGGATTTTATTTATATCCGTGCCTTTTGCAGTAATATCTGTACCCTCAAAATTAATGGTTCCAGAATCAGGAGTTTCCAGAAGATTTAAGCATCGCAAAAAAGTTGATTTTCCGGAACCACTTGGACCGATGATGGCAATTTTTTCACCCTTCTGAACATTCAAGGAAACACCTTTTAATACGTGCAGTTTCCCATATGACTTATCAAGATTTTTAACTTCTATCACTTTTTGCCATCCTTTTTTCTAAAATCGAAAACAATTTTGTAAGACCTAATGTAAGACACAGATAGATTGCTGCACAAGACAGAAGAGGAATCCATGCGTTATATGTGGCATTACGAATGTTATCGCAGGACTTTTGCAAATCTGCAACTGCAATAAAACTTGCAACAGAAGTTTCTTTTATCATAGTAATAAATTCGCTTGTGTACGTTGGCAGCGAAGTTTTAATGGCTTGAGGCAAAACAATCTTCACAAGTGTCTGATTCCACGAAAGTCCCAGTGAACGCCCGGCTTCCATCTGACCTTTATCAACCCCCTGAATACCTGCTCTAAAAATTTCCGTACAATACGCACCAGAGTTAATTCCAAAAGCGATGATAGCAACCAGAACCGCATTGTTTACACCCATTGGCGAAAAAATTACAAAATAAAAAATCATCAGCTGAGTTGCCATAGGAATACCACGAATTATTGTTGTATAAACCGCAGAAATACAATTAAGAACCTTACTCTTTGAAATTTTAAATAGAGCAAAAACACAGCCTAAAACTGAACCAATAAGAACTGCAAAAAAAGCGATTAAAAGCGTTGTTCCCAACCCGCGAGGAATCAACATCCATCTGCCCTTTGCAATCATAACATCATAAAAGCTAGCAAACATAATATTATACTACCATATTTTTACAATTATTTTCACCCCAGAACAACCATTCAGAACAAAAAAAAAGCCGGCTCTATAAAGAACCGGCCTTATACTAAACCCTTTTACAAGGAATCAGATTTATTTTTTACAAGTTTTTTTTGCTGGTTTAGAGAAAGCAGAACCTTCTACTGGACGAGCAACCTTCTTCAAGTGCCAGATGTCGCGAACGTAGTCTTCGATTGTACGGTCAGAAGAGAACTTACCAGCATTAGCGATGTTCTTAAGACATGCTTTTGCCCAAGCTTTCTTGTCAGCATAAAGTTTTTCAACTTCATCCTGTGCACGACAGTAGTCATCAAAGTCTGCAAGTACGTAGTAAACGTCTGCACGGTTACCTTCAATACCGTATACCAAAGAATCATGCAATTCTTTGAACAACTGATGAGTTGGATCGTAAGTACCATCAACAAGCTGATTAACAACCTTTGCCAGTCCAGGATTTCTTTCAAGATATTCCTGTGGATTGTAGCTGTGTTCACGTTCAATCTTCTGAACTTCTTCTGTAAGAAGACCAAAGATGAATGCGTTTTCTTTACCAGCTTCTTCAACGATTTCGATGTTAGCACCATCCATTGTACCCATTGTCAAAGCACCGTTACACATGAACTTCATGTTTGATGTACCAGAAGCTTCAAGACCTGCTGTAGAAATCTGTTCAGAAACATCTGCAGCTGGGAAAATCTTTTCTGCAACAGAAACACGGTAGTTTTCTACGAATACAACATGAAGTCTGTCGTTTACACGGCGGTCATTGTTGATTCTTTCTGCAACTGTAGTAATGAGCTTAATGATAGCCTTTGCACGACGGTAACCAGAAGCAGACTTAGCACCAAAGATGTAAGTTTTCTTAGCTGGTTTGTAAGTTGGATCTTCAAGCATTTTGTTGTAAACGTACATAATGTGAAGAATATTCATCAACTGACGTTTGTATTCGTGCAAACGTTTTACCTGAACGTCGAAAATTGATTCTGGATCAATTGTTTCGTTCTGAGCATATTTCAGGTATTCAGCAAGACGACGCTTATTGTTTTCTTTGATAGAAATAAGTTCGTTAAGATCTTTGTCTGAAGAGAATTTTTCCAATCCCTTAAGTAAAGTGAGATCTTTTTCCCAACCGTGACCAATGCGGTCTGTGATGAACTTAGCAAGTTCTGGGTTAGAAGAAAGCAACCATCGGCGCTGTGTAATACCGTTAGTCTTGTTGTTGAATTTTTCTGGATACAATTCGTACCAGTCGTGAAGTTCAACTTCCTTCAAAAGTCTTGTATGAAGTTCAGCAACACCGTTTACGCTGAAACCTGCGTGAATTGCAAGCCAGGCCATGTAAACTTTACCGTTGTTGATGATAGACATACGACCATGTCTTGCGTAATCATCAGGATATTTTGTGCGAAGTTCAATCATAAAGCGGCGGTTGATTTCTTCTACAATCTGGTAGATACGTGGGAGCAAGCCCTGGAAGATTTCAATTGGCCATTTTTCAAGAGCTTCTGCAAGGATTGTGTGGTTTGTATAAGCAAATGTCTTTGTAACGATTGCCCATGCATCATCCCATTCCATGTTGTATTCATCAAGGAAAATGCGCATAAGTTCAGGAATTGCAACTACAGGATGAGTATCATTCAACTGAATTACATGAAGATCAGCGAATTTGCTGAAATCTGTTCCGTGGTCAGCAACATAGTGGCGAACCAGGTCCTGCAAAGATGCAGAAGAGAAGAAATACTGCTGTTTAAGACGAAGTGCCTTTCCAGATGGACCACTATCATTTGGATAAAGAACAGCAGAAACGTTTTCAGCAGAGTTCTGTTTTTCTACAGCACGGTTGTATTCCATGTTGTTGAACAACTGAAGATCAAAGCCATTTGCAGAAGAAGCCTGCCACAAACGAAGTGTATTTACAGTTCCAGTTCCGAAACCAACGACTGGCATATCATAAGGAGTTGCAACAAATTCTTCAGCGTTTTCAACGAAGAAGCGGTCACGTCCGTCTGGAGTTTTACCATAAGCAATGTTTCCACCGAATTTTACTGTTACAGCAAGGTCAGAACGTTTGATTTCCCATGGGTCACGGTGAGCAAGCCAGTTGTCTGGATATTCAACCTGATAACCATTTTCAATTTTCTGTTCAAACATACCGTATCGGTAGCGGATACCATATCCGTGTCCAGGATAATCAAGAGTAGCAAGAGAATCCAGGAAACAAGCAGCGAGACGACCAAGACCACCGTTACCAAGACCTGCATCTGGTTCCTGATCTTCAATCATATCGTAATCAATATTCATTCCTTTAAGAACTTCTTTTACCTGATCAGAAATTTCTGCGTTGATAAGGTTATTGCTGAGAGCACGACCCATCAAAAATTCTGCAGACAAGTAATAAAGCTGCTTAGTAGGTTTCTTATCATATTCATGGCGAGTAGCCATCCAGTTTTCCATGATTACTTCAAGAGCAGAAGCTGAAACTGCATCAAAAAGATCATGTTTATTAGCCTGTGAAATATCCTTGCCGTACTGTCTCTTAAGACGACCTTCAAGATTTTCCTTAAATTTAGCGGCATCAAATTTCATTTAAATAACCTCCAGGGTATTTATACCTATACAGTAAAGGGTACAAAAAATTAACAGATTTTTCAACCAATTAACAGACATTTCATATAGAATATTTCATACGATTAATCAAAACGGTCTCATTTGCTTATCAAAATTACAAAACTTCCTGCAGGAACAACATAAAGCTGCTGCTCTTTAAGCAGTTCTTCTTTTCCTGGAGCAGCAACTGTCATGTCTCTGGCTACTGAAGTATCCGCAAGACAGTACCATTTTTTACCCTTTGCAGGTGCAGGTAATGTTACTGTCACATCGTAAATATCTGTATTTCCCGCAATGTAAAAATCGTTGTCAGCAGAATCATCTTCATGGCGGGCAGACGAGCCTACAAGCTTAAAGCCAAGGAAACGCTTCATTTTTGCCCAGTCTGGATTTTTTCCATCTGAACCATACCACTCAATTTCTGCTTTCTGACTTGAAAAGAAAGTTTCACGGCGGAAAACAGGATGATTTTTTCTGAGATTTATCATCGCTTTTGTAAATTCAAAAAGCTCATGATTTTTTGCAACAAAATTCCAGTTTATCCATGAAATTTCACTGTCCTGACAATATGCATTGTTATTTCCCATCTGAGTTCTGCGGAATTCATCACCGGCGCAAATCATTGGAACACCCTGAGAGAGCAAAAGACACAGAAGGAAATTCTTGATTTTCTTTACGCGGACAGTTTCAATTTTTGGATTTGTTGTAACGCCTTCATAACCATGATTGTAACAATTGTTATCATCTGAACCATCACGATTATTTTCGCCGTTTTCATCGTTATGCTTGCCGTTATAACTGACTACATCATTAAGCGTAAATCCGTCATGACAGCTTACAAAATTTATTGATGCAGAAGGAACTCTTCCACTGTGATTGAAAATATCTGAACTGCCGGCAATTCTTGTTGCTGCCGCAGTAACAACGCCTTCATCGCCTCGGATAAAGCGGCGAATATCATTTCTAAAGCGGTCGTTCCATTCGCTCCATCTTCCACCAGGGAAGCCCCCAACAAGATAGCCGCCACCACAATCCCACGGCTCTGCAATGATTTTTGTATTGCCAAGAATTGCATCTTCTGAGATTGCGTTTGTAAGGAACGGAAATCCCTGAATATAAGAATTCTGGTCCCGGCAAAGAGCTGCAGCAAGGTCAAAACGGAAACCGTCAACGTGCATTTCACTTACCCAGTAACGAAGACTGTCCAGAATAAAGCGTGTTGTAACAGGATGAGCAGCATTTAAAGTATTTCCACAACCAGAAAAATTGTGATAATACTGCTTTTCATTGTCAGGCAGCATGTAATAAGAAGAATTTTCAAAACCACGGAAACTGAATGTATAACCGTGTTCGTTTCCTTCGGCAGTATGATTGTAAACTACGTCAAGAATGATTTCGATTCCAGCTTTATGAAGCTCGCGGACCATTTCCTTGAATTCGCGAACTGCTCCGCCTGGAGTTTTATCTGCTGCATAAGAAGTTTTTGGCGCAAAAAATCCTATTGTGCTGTACCCCCAGTAATTTTTCAGACGGTCACCAGTGCGGGGATTTATATTGCCGTTTTCAAATTCATCAAACTCAAAAATCGGCATAAGTTCTACAGCTGTAATTCCCAATTCCTTGAGATAAGGAATTTTTTCTATAAAGCCTTTGTAAGTTCCAGGAAACTGAACTCCAGAAGTTGGAGACGCCGTAAAGCCCTTAAGATGAGTTTCATAAATAACAGATTTGCTTAAAGGCAGATTCAAAGGCTTGTCGCCCTGCCAGTCAAATTCAATGTCTTCCACAACAACACATTTTGGAAAGTTTGAAAGGTCAGAAAGCTTACCATTTTCTACACCTGCAAGTCCAAGTTCCCGCTGTCTGTTGTAAGACTGAAAAATGGAACCTGATGTTAAAGCTTTTGCGTATGGATCAAGAAGATATTTATTGAAATTAAATCTATGTCCCTGAGGAGGATTGTAAGGTCCGTCTACGCGATAAAGATAAATCGCACCTTTTGTAAGTCCTTTTACATAAATGTGCCAGATATTTCCAGTTCTGTTTTTTACCGGATCAAATTCAATGGAAGCGGATGGCTGTTTTGCATCTGCAGAATCAAATAAATCAAGAACAACTCTTGTTGCATTTTTACTGTAAACAGCAAAGTTTACACCGTCATTGTGAGGAACAGCTCCAAGAGTGTGTGGTTTTCCTTCAAAAGTCTGAAAAGCATTCATAGTGCGCTATTTTAACATACTTTTAAAGTGATTTCCATATTATTTTTATTGCGGTATCAACCTGGTCAAAACGTTATCGTGCTGACGCCAGTTTTTGTCTACTTTTACCTGCAGATCCAGATCTATTTTGAACGGAAAAACATCTGCGATTTTTCGGATTGAAGCCATGCGAATTTCTTTTATCATGCTGGCACCTTTTCCGATTACCATTCCTTTCTGACTTTCCCGCTCAACACAAATAAATGCGCGAACCCACATTTTTCCGTTAGTACCCCGGGATTCAATATCTGCAACATTTACGTAAAGACAATGCGGCAGTTCCTGAGTAAGCCAGTTTATAGCTTCGCCCCGGACGATTTCTGAAATGCGAAACGCAATATCCTGATCTGTGTACATATCTTCGGTATAAAGCGCAGGTGCGACAGGGGCGATTTCGTAAAGTGCCTTTAGAACTTCGTTAATGCCTTTGTCATCTTTTGCGCTCATTTCAAGGATTCTGTTCTGTGGAACTTTAGGAAGATTAAGGGCAACAAATTCCCGAACCGCATTAATTTTTGCTTCTTTTGCATCAATTTTGTTCAAAGCTATTACAAGATGTTCTGAATATTTTGCGGCAAGTTCAGCATTCATCAGTTCTTCGCTGCCAGGCTCACGAGTTGTATCAATTATATATAGAATACAATCAGAAGCCAAAAGCTGTTCTTCTGTAACTGATTTAAGACGTAAATTCAATTTTTTTTCAGATTCGTGATAGCCTGGAGTATCTACAAAAACAAGCTGACCGTAAGAAGTGTTTACAATTCCTCTTATTGCGTTGCGAGTTGTCTGAGGAATCGGTGAAACAATAGAAACCGGCTCCTGACATGCTGTATTCATAAAAGTTGATTTTCCAGCAGAAGGTCTGCCAAGAATTGCAACAAGGGCTGTTTTTTCACCAATATCCAAATCATTATTTTCGTTCATGATGCAATTATAACAAAAAAACGCCCCCGTTGCCGAGAGCGTTTTAGAACGAAAATTAGTAGTTTTCGCTTAAGATTTCAAAATATGCCTGTGGATGAGCACAAACCGGGCAAGCTTTTGGAGCTTCTTTTCCAACAACTACATGACCACAGTTGCGGCAAACCCAGATTGCATCTCCGTCTTTGCTGAACACAAGTTTATCTTCAAGATTTTTAAGAAGCTTTCTGTAACGTTCTTCGTGACGCTTTTCGATTGCAGCAACACCTTCGAACTGTTTTGCAAGAGCTTCAAAACCTTCTTCGCGGGCAGTTTTAGCAAAACCAGCATACATATCTGTCCATTCTGCATTTTCGCCATCTGCTGCTGCCTTAAGATTTGCAGCTGTATCGCCAAGTTCTCCAAGATGCTTAAACCATAATTTTGCGTGTTCTTTTTCGTTTTCAGCAGTTTCCAGGAAAAGAGCTGCAATCTGTTCATAACCTTCTTTTTTTGCGACACTTGCAAAATATGTATACTTGTTGCGAGCCTGTGATTCCCCAGCAAAAGCTGTACGCAAATTCTGTTCTGTTTTTGTACCCTTCAAATCCATATTTTACCTCTAATATATTATTTATTATTTAAATATAACACTAAAATATTCAGAAAGCAATTTTTTTGATGAAATACTCAATAGATTGACTTTCTAGTTAATTGCGTACTATATAAAATTGATTTTATTTCCAGTTAGAATCAATTTTATAATCAATTCACAAAAACTCGATTTTCATAATTTCAATTTTACCCTTTAAAGGCTTCTTTTAACCGGGAAATTTCATCTGCATATCCGGCTTTTTCGTTCGGAGTTTCCAGGATGAACGGCAATTCCCGCAGAGCAGCATGATTTATAACACGCACAAGAGCATCAAAACCAATATATCCCTGCCCGATTTTCTGATGACGATCCTTGTGAGAATCCATTGGATTCATGCTGTCATTCAGATGGATTGCCTTTAGATGCTGCAGACCGACAATTTTATCGAACTGAGAAACAACTCCATCAAGGTCATTTACTATATCGTAACCGCCGTCCCATACATGACAAGTATCAAGACAGACTCCAAGATATTCATCAACATTTTGACCAGCATATTCAGCGGCTTTTTCACGGATAAGCCGAACTTCTTCAAAAGTGCGGCCAATTTCACTTCCTTTGCCAGACATTGTTTCAATAAGAAGTGTGGTACACGGCAAAGAGCCTTCCTGAATGCCAGTTTTTATGACTTCTCCCAGCATTTTTGCAGTTAAATCAATTCCTGTTTCTGCGCCCTGCTGAACATGACTGCCAGGGTGAAAATTGTACAGATTGTCAGGCGTATATTTCATGCGGCGCAAATCGTCAATCATCATTTCCTTTGCGTACTGGCGAAGCCCCTCATCTGCAGAACAAGGATTCATTGTGTAGGGCGCATGAGCCACGAGTTTTGCAAAGCCTTTTCCTGCAGAAAAGCGACAGAAATCTGCGGCATCTTTAGAATCAATATCTTTAGCCTTTCCGCCGCGAGGATTCCTTGTAAAAAATGCAAATGTATCTGCACCTGCGCTTACAGCTTCTTCTCCCATAGCAACGTAACCGCCGCTTGAACTTTCGTGATAACCAATATGCAGCATATAAATCTCCAGTCATATATAGGGCAAAACAGCCTTTTTTATAAGTCAAATTTTGACCTAATATAACACAACAGTTATTTGTCGTCAAACTTTACAAATTCTTACTCACCGAAAGCTTTTATAAATTCTTCAGTTTTGCTCCAGAATTTTACGCCCCAATTTTCAAAATTCCATTCATCCATGTAATTATTGCATTCATAATCAACATAATAAAGAATTTCATCTTGAACAAGAAAATTTGTAGGATAATAATCAATATTAAGCCCCGCAGCATAAAGCTTTCTGCACATTTCCTGAACCTGTTCAATATAAACTGGTTTCATTTTGTCCTGCTTTACTAGCTCAACGATTGTAGGACCATCTACATATTCTTTAAGAATACGTTCATTTTTTTCATCAATATCATAAAGAACAGGCAATTTTATTCCTGTCGCAGCAAGCCGTTCATAATCCTTTTTTTCTGCTTCAATCTTGTTTCCAAAAGTGTAGTAACTGCAAGGTTCATGATGAATCTGCTTGAGGACAAACTGTTTTCCATCATTCTCTGCAAGGTAAGAATATCCGCCTTTTCCTTTTCCAAGTAATTTTTTTATATGATACGATTTTCCATTAACATCCAATTTTTTTTCCATGATCATAAGAATTCCTCCTGGTAAAAGCATTTCATCTTTATAGTTATGACCAAAAACTACATAGTTTTCTACTCTTAATAACTCTTTTGAATCAGAAGCATTTATGTAGACCTCAAGTTTTTGATTTGAATCTTTATCAAACTTTATGTAATGAATAAGACGCTGATTTTTCTCCTGAATAAATTCTATATTTTCTGAACGCGCAGCAGGATATTCATTTCTGATTTTCAAGATTTCTTTAACCACATCGGTAACTTCTGAAAATTCACCAGCCTCTATTTTTTCCCACGGCATACACCGTCTGTTATATGGACCATCTGAACCACTTAGTGCAATTTCTGTTCCATAATAAATACAAGGAGACCCCTGCATTGTCATAAGAATTGCAATTCTCTGATAAAATTCGCTTAGATTTTTGCATGAATCAATCGCTCTACCAGTATCATGCGTATCTAAAAAATTGAAAAGTACACTATTTGTCTGCCTGTAGTATAAAGAATAAACATTGGAAAACATAGAAGCAAAGTTTTCTTTCTTTAAATCATTCTTTTTATCAATGGCTGCATTTCCAAAAAAACGTTGAACTGCATTCATAAACGGATAATTCATTACAGAATGATATTCATCTGCTCCAAGCCACTGAACAGAATCTGTCCATATTTCTCCAAGCAGAAATAGTTCCGGATTAACAGAAAGAAGACTGCGATGCAAAAGCTTTATAAAATCATGAGAAACTTCGTTTCCAACATCAAAACGTATTCCATCAATTTTCCAGTCTGAAACCCAATGAACACAGATTTTTTTAAAATATTCCTGCACAACAGGGTTGTTCGTGTTTAATTTTGGCATTTGCCGTACAAAATCAAAAGAAAAATAGCGTCCATCAGAAGTATCCAGACTTAAATCTTCAACAGGAAATTTATTCACAAAGAACCAGTCCTTATAAACAGATTTTTCGCCATTTTTCAAAACATCTTTCCAATAAGCAAACTCAAATCCACTATGATTAAATACAGCATCAACCATTACTCGAATTCCAAGTTCATGAGCTTTTTGAACAAGCTTTTTCATGTCCTCTTCTGTTCCAAAATCTGGATCAATAATTGAATAATCTTCTGTGTTGTATTTATGATTAGAGTTTGATTTTAAAATCGGATTCAAATAAATTCCACTGATTCCCAAATCCTTCAAATACTCAAGTTTCTCTATAATGCCGCAAAGATCTCCTCCAAAAAAATCTGAATACAGCATCGGATTTTCATCACCCCAGTTTTTATTCTTAAATCGTTTAAAATGTTCTCCCTTTGAACAAAATCTATCTGGAAAAATCTGATACCAGATAGTATCTTTTACCCATTCAGGAATTTTCACAATATCATTTTTATTCATCCAGGCCATTTTATATAGATGAAAATCATCCTTACAGATTTTCACTTCCTCTTCTGTTCCGTAATCATTTTCAAAGAATAGAATTTTTTCATCTTTAGCGGCTATTTCAAAATAATATTCAGCTCTCTTAAAAAACGGTTCTATTTTGCAGTTCCATATTATATGATCTTTTAGTATAAACTGCTTTTGCATTATTACATTGCCACCACTCCAGTGACCACTTTCCTTTTTTCTAAAGCTATAAGGATCACTCCAAACCAAAGTAACAGAATCTACATCAAGGCCTGTTTTTATATTAATTTCAAGAACATCTTCACTATACGCATAACAATCTGTATATGCACAACGATGAGATATAGCAGCAGTATTCATTGCGTCCTCCATACATTTTGCATTATACTATTGTATACATGACACATCTTGCATTAAAATAGCAATTATTAACACAAAACTATCAAAAATAACTAAAAATTCTGAAATTCGAATTTTTTGATATTGTGCAGAATTAATTTTTCTTGATTTTCAGAATAAACGCAAAATATGAATCGAATGAAGGACGAAAAAGATAATATCCATGAAACAAAAATTCATGGCCGCATTGATTTTCCCTATATAGTTTATTTAGGAAAAATTCCTGATTTTCTTAAAAGTTTTCCGCTTCACTGGCATGAAGAATTTGAAATTATAATGATAAAAAGTGGTACGGGAAATTTTAGAATTCTTACGGAAAATTATACCTGTAATGCTGGCGACATTCTTGTAATTCCCCCAAACCTTGTTCACGCCATACACCAAAAAGATTCAGAAATAATGGAATATTTCAACATACTTTTTAAATTTCAGCTGCTAGAGCCTGATGAGAATTCCACAACTTATCAGAAATATTTTGCGAAATTTCTGCAGAACAACTTCTTTACTGTTCATCTCCGCTATGGAACTGAATTAAACTCTAAAATTCGGTCTGAAATTGAATATCTGATAGACAACCGTCACGAAAAATATGAAACACAGGAATTGATGATAAAATCAAAACTTTTTCAGATTATTCATTATTTGCAGGCAACCGTAAGTCCTTTACCTGCTGAATCTAAAAAAAATGTAAGCCAGATATCAAGATTAAAACCTCTTTTAAAATATACTTCAGAGAATTTTAGTAAAGACATATCCATTAATCAGGCTGCTGAAATGTGCAATCTGTCACCCAGTCACTTTATGAAATTCTTTAAAAAAATGACTGGCATTACATTTGTAAACTACCTGAATTTATTACGGCTGGAAAAAGCTCAGGTACTTCTTAAATCTACGGATTTAACAGTTTCTGAAGTTGCTGAGCAAGTTGGTTTTCATAATTTTTCTTACTTTATCCGTTCTTTTCATTCCCAATACGGAACTACGCCTGGAAGAATTCAAAACAAATCAAACATAATTATTCGAGAAACAACTGCGCCCAGGATGGAGGGGTGCACGTAGTGCAGGATTTTTGGCAGCCTGCTGACAAAAAGACCGAGCCGTAGGCGGGCCCCGGAACCCGCCTTGCAAATGAAATTCGCGCCCAAAAAAATAAAAAAAAATTAATTTTTTTCTAAAGTAAAAAATCCTATCTCCGATAGTAAAGTAACGGGTGGTGAGAACCCACATCTAAACAATGGTAAATAACGCCAAGGAGATACACTATGGTTATTAATCACAATATGAGCGCTATGTTTGCTCAGCGTTCTCAGGGAATTCAGGACTTGAAACAGACAAAGAACATGGAAAAACTTTCGTCTGGTGAAAGAATCAATCGTGCTGGTGATGACGCTTCTGGTCTTGCAGTATCAGAAAAAATGCGTGCACAGATTCGCGGTTTGAATCAGGCTTCTGAAAATGCTCAGAACGGTATTTCATTTATTCAGACAACAGAAGGTTACTTGCAGGAAACAACTGATATCATTCAGCGCATCCGCGAACTTGCTGTTCAGTCTTCAAACGGTATTTACTCTGCTGAAGATCGTATGCAGATTCAGGTTGAAGTTTCATCTTTGATTGCTGAAGTTGACCGCATTGCTTCTACAGCTCAGTTCAACGGTATGAACATGTTGACTGGTCGTTTTGCTCGTCCAACTGGTGAAAACGCAGTTACAGGTTCTATGTGGCTCCACATTGGTGCTAACATGGATCAGCGCACACAGGTTTACATCGGAACAATGTCTGCAATGGCTCTTGGTATCCGCAATGTTGGTGATGAATCTATCATGTCTTTGGAAACTCCAGACAATGCTAACCAGGCTATCGGAACTCTTGATGAAGCTTTGAAAAAGATCAACAAGCAGCGTGCTGACCTTGGTGCTTACCAGAACCGTCTTGAAATGACTGTTAAGGGACTTGATATTGGTGCAGAAAACCTCCAGGCTTCTGAATCACGCATCCGTGATACAGACATGGCTGAAGAAATGGTTGACTTTACAAAGAACCAGGTTCTTTCTCAGGCTGGTACAGCTATGCTTGCTCAGGCAAATCAGTCAAGCCAGAATGTTCTTTCTCTCTTGAGATAGTATCTAGACTGGCAAAACTGCTAAAAAAGCGTCCGCAAGTGAAGTGCACCCCTAAAGTAGGACAAATAAAGTTCAAGTTTAGGAGGTGCATTTTTTATGTCTAAATACTCAGAAGAGTTTAAATTAAAAATTGTAAAAGAACATAAAGAAACGCATATAGGTGCAGAAAGTCTACAAAGGAAATATGGTGTTTATCACAGTCAAATTGAACAATGGATAGCCCAATTTGAATTGACAGGAACATTCACAAAACCAACGGCTCCCCAAATAAAATCACATTTCATTTAACAAGATTCGTTTTTTTTCATATATTATAATCATGTTGATTCAGTTTTTAATTGTTTGCCCCCTTGTATTTGTTGCGGGATTTGTTGATGCAGTCGCCGGAGGCGGAGGACTTATTACCCTGCCCGCTTACATTATCGCAGGATTTCCAGTACACAATGCCATCGCCACAAATAAAATGAGTTCAAGCATGGGCTCAACAGCAGCCACCATAAAATACGCGTTAAACGGATTTATAAACTGGAAAATGGCTCCGTTTTGCGCAGCATTTTCTTTAGCTGGCTCTGCAATCGGCTCAAACATAAGCCTTTTGATTTCTGACAGCATTTTCAAAATCATCATGCTGGTTTTGCTGCCGCTGATTGCCTGCTACGTTTTTAAGACAAAAAAAATTGAATCCAGCAGAGAGCCTTTTTCTTTTACAAAGACGCTGATTATTTGTGTTGTTATTGCATTTTTTATCGGAATGTATGACGGATTTTACGGTCCAGGCACAGGCACTTTTTTAATGCTTCTTTTAACTGGAATTGCCCGCATTTCCTTAAATGAAGCCGCAGGAACCACAAAAATCGTAAACCTTTCATCAAATTACGCAGCTCTGGCAGTTTTTCTGTTCAACGGAAAAGTCCTTTTGCCTATTGGAATTACAGCCGGAATTTTCAGCATGGCGGGCAATTATCTTGGAGCCTCTGCTTTTACAAAAAAAGGTGCCAAATTTGTAAAACCAATTATTATTCTGATACTTGTATTGTTTTTTGTAAAAATTATAATGGAGTTGATAAAATAGCCTGAAATTCAAGATTGTTTTTTGCAAAGTAATTATAAGCGGTTTTGGCAGTCTCTTTCTGACTGGTAGTATTTTTATAAAACGAATAAAATTAATAAAAAATCAATTTTATATATTATCGTTAAACTCTATACTTGGGCTAAACAACCCTAAATTTGAGCTAAAGGATATGCAGATATTTCAATAAAAAACTGCAAAAGGAAATATGAAAATGGCAATTCAGATTAGTCTTACAGCGGAGATTATAGAACTTAATGAGCAGATTTCTTATATCAAAGCCTCAAAAAATCCCCTCAGCAGCGATGTAGTCTTCATAAAACGAAAAGACTGCATATGGGTTTACGATGTAGGAGCCTGCAAGGAAACTGCCCACGAAATAGAACAGATTTTTAAAAAGAAAAAAGTTGTATTAAGCCATTTTCATCCTGACCACGTATGGAATTTAATCTGTACCACCCGCAGCGAATTATATGTCAGCGAAAATACAAGAAAATACGTAAAGCAGGGAACTATCGTAAAAGACGAAATTGTTGAACCTGCAAACGGCAAGTATCCAGAACTGCGTGTATTTAATTTTCCTTCCTGCCACGCAAAAGGCTGCCTTGCGCTGCAATGCGGCGAATACGTTTTTTTAGGTGATGCAACTTACTCTCAGGAAAAAGGCAGCAAGCACATTTATAATGAACAGATTTTAAAGCAGATGATTGACTGCATAGAACAGTTAGACTGCGAATTCATAGGCCTTAGCCATAGCCGCGGTTTTATCCACAAAAAAGAAGACGTTCTTACACTTTTAAAATCTATTTACGGATTCCGTGAAAAAGGCCGCTCAGAAATCAGTTTTGACAATTTCTTTTACAACGATGAAATAATGGAAAAAGAATTTGAAGAAGACGAAGAAGAATCCGACGAATAATACGAAAACGCCCACTCTGAAATGCTAAGCGTTAGGGCATGGAGGGGTGCATAGCAGGATTTTTGGCTGCCTGCAGCCAAAAAGACCGAGCCGTAGGCGGGCCCCGGAACGCCCGACCCGCTGAAACAGCTTTGCTGTGCAAGCGGGGAACGCCCGAAACTCAAGTTTTCCATTTACACATAAATAAAATCCTGTGCACTGCTCGGATTTTATTTTCAGGCAAGTAAACTTGCTCCGCAAGTTTACCATTTACACATAAATAAAATCCTGCGCACTGCTCGGATTTTATCTCAGGCAAGAAAACTTGCTCCGCAAGTTTACCATTTACACATAAATAAAATCCTGTGCACTGCTCGGATTTTATTTATTCTTATTCAAAATTCTTTCTTCCACTTTGCCGTTTTCTATTTTGATGAAGCGGACGAAAAGACTTACTTTGTTGTCTTCGTTGAGCCATGACCAGATGTTGTTTGTAAAAGTATCAATGTCGCCTTCGATTGCAACAGGAGTTGGCTCACCTTCATAACTTGGAAGAGGATTTCCGTCACCCATGTAAGTGTGAATAAAATGTCCCTTTCCCTTCTGAGGAGCATCGTAAGTGAACGTAAAACGCAAAGTGTTGTCTGGATTTCCCATGTCGCTCTTCAAAATAGAAATAGCATAATTATATTTGCCGCCTTCAACATCCAGCAAAGATGAAATGCGGGGAGTATAGTTTGGAGCATCGTGTTCGTATTTGCGGCTGCGAAGTGACTGTTCAAAAGTCTGTCCAGCTTTAAGACCATCAAAAATTGTATCTGTCTGGTCGCCGTTTGTTACAATTGTCTTTGCGCCAAGAGTGCGAACTGCCGCATAAATAATAAGGCTTGGATCGCCTGCAATCAAAGTTGGGTCAAAAGCTTTTGTGCGGATAACTTCAGTTCCGTTTTCTTCTTCCTTTACAAAAACGCGGTTGCGGCTGCCTGCGCTGCGTCCCATTGTCCAATATGCACTTACAGCATATTTTCCGTCTGCAGAAAGTCCTGCAACAATTCCCCGTCCTGGATAAGCATTCTGTGTAAGTTCGTCTTTAAGCGATACGATTTTCATATTTTTTCCTTTTGTGTTGTTTTCTTTTTTTATTATATAGAATTTGGGCGCAAGTGTTAATTGCAAGTCGCGTTCCGTGGCTTGCTAACGCGCGGCGTCCTCGCTTCGCTGCGGTCGCTGGCCTAACGGCCACCACTCCATGCTCGGCGCAGCCATTTTTAACATCATTTATTTATTTGCATTTTTCACATCACCTGGCATACCGAATTTAAGAGTTTTTTCTTGCAGTACATTCAAAAAAGTGCGATTAACACATTACCTGCTCATAAAATATCTGTAAATTTTATTTTTTTTCAAATTCACTATTGACACTTATTTTGTTTTTCTATATCTTAAGGATACATCTTTTTTGGAGCGATACCAAAGCGGTCGTACTGGGGCGGTCTTGAAAACCGTTGTGGGGCAACTCACCGGGGGTTCGAATCCCTCTCGCTCCGATAGCTGGAGGTGTGGTAGAGCGGTAATACAACGGATTGCTAATCCGTCAGTTCCGAAAGGGCTGGGCAGGTTCAACTCCTGTCGCCTCCGATACCCAACAACTTTAGCTGGCACAATTTTTGAATGAGATTGTAGCTCAGTTGGATTAGAGCACCACCCTGCGGAGGTGGGGGTCGCACGTTCGAATCGTGTCAGTCTCAAGAAAAGAAAAACTTATCGAATTCCGATAAGTTTTTTTATTTTAAATCAACAAATATTTTACAAACTAACGATTCAAAACAGAGTGAACGTTCTGCAAAAAAGCCAGCAGTGCGCAGTGTTTTTGCAGACAAGGCTGTCCAATAAATTTGCAATGCGGTGGTTGAGCTTGTCGAAACCACCATATTTAAAACGGTGAGCAGTGCGCAGTCATTTTCTGGAAGGATTTTTTGGAAACCAGCCTTTGTTTACCCTTTTTTCCTGTTCAAACAATTCTTTTATTGCCCACAATGAAGAAGTTCCAGTTATTGCAAGAAGAATAGAAATAAGACCACAAGTAAATATTGCTCCAGCTAAAAATCCTAACCCTGCAATTAAAAAAACTGGCCAGATTTTTTTTGAGAAGTAATATTCTGCCTTTATTACAATCGGATGAAAAATGCCAATTATAAAAAATGTTGCAGCAGCAATGATTATACTTTCAAAATTCATTTAATCCTCAACGACCGCAAAATATCTTTTTGTGAATCAGTTATGCGAAAAGATTCAATAGCTTTTTGAATAGTTTTGTTATGAACCCACTTTGAAAGCACTTTCTTTTCGATTATTGGAAAAGTTGCATCCCATTGTTTAGCCAAAGCTGTTGCAAAATACCAGGAAATCATCATGTTCACATAATATTCTTCTGAGTTTATGGAAGCAATCAAATTCAGATATTCAGGATCAAACTTTTCGTCCAGGAAATAGGTCATAAAGGAATCTACTCCATAGCGGATTGTATAAGTTCTATCAGATTTTATCCACAGCAGCATTTTTTTCATTAATTTGTCGCAATTCTTTTTGAAAACTTTTGGATGACATGTATCGCAAACCGCCCAGTTATCAATAAAGGGAAGAAATTTTTCAAACTGAATAAGACATTCATCAAAATCACTGATTTTTTCAATTAAAAAAGAGTGAAGAAGATTTTCTTCGTAATATTTATGGGGCAAAGACTGAAAAAAATCATATATCTGAGCTTTTGAAAAACCAGAACAATTTCCGCTTACAGATTCTTTTTCAGAATCAGACTTTTTTGCACTGTTCCAGATTTCTTTTGCCAGCCCGCGGATTTTTGGAACCCGAACACCAATAATTGAATTACTGTCAATATTATTCACAATCTTTGACTGAAAAGCCTGATACTCTTTATCTGAAAGCGAAAATAATTTTTCCTGAAAAATTGTAAGCTGTTCCATAATTCCCTTCCATAAATCGTATACTATGTAGTTCGAATCTCGAATTTTAATTGGAATGCATAAAATTGATTTTTATAATCCCATTTGCATGATGAAAATACTGCCAGTCAGAAAGCGACTTTTAAAACCGCTAGCTAGCGTTGCTACATGCACAAGTCGGCAATAGGGGCTGTCCAATAAGTTTGTATTGCGGTGGTTGAGCTTGTCGAAACCACCACATTTACTGTGATAGTCATTTCGACAGGCTCAATGACCACTACAATTTATACTTTTGGGACAGCCTCGACTTGCGAATGTTTTTACCAGTCTCTTTCTTCCTTCCCGTATTTTCATAATTAAACAATTTTTTTGTAAAATCAATTTTATGTTTAATTTTCAAAAAACTCAAATTTCAACCTGTTTTTTAAGCGCTTCTTCCAGACGTTCTGTTTTTCCGTGCATTGTGTCGGTATATCCTGGACGGATATCTGCTTTGAGAATTACTTCTGTGCGAATGCCTTTTTCTGCAAGAACAAAAGTTGCATCTTTTACAACCTTCATTACAGCATCCCACTCGCCTTCAATTTCTGTGAACATGGAATATGTTTTATTCGGCAACCCTGATTCGCGGATTACTTTTACTACTTCTGCAACTTCTGCAGCTAGTTCGTCACCTACTCCAAATGGTGCTATTGCAACAGCAACTAATGTATTCATAACAGACTTCCTGTTCTAATTAAATTTCTTCTATTCTGAGGGGATTTTCTGCAACCTGTTCTGGAGTTGCAAGGTAAAGCTGATCCAGAAATTCAGTCTGAAACGATGCAGGTGCATTTGTTTTTGATTCTGCAGTTTTACCAGCAAAGTTATAGATGGCAGTTGCTGTAAGGGCTGCAATAAATGGATTTGCAACGGCCGCATAGACTGCACAAACGCCACCAAGCGAACAGCCGGCACCTGTAATTTTTTCCATAAAGTGAGAACCACCCTTTGACCAGGCAATAAGTTTTCCATCTGTAACAAGATCTTCTTCACCAGAAACGGCAACGGCACCACCTGTATACTGAGCGATTGCAATAGCAGCGTTTTTAGCATCTTTTACAGTGTCTATTGTATCAACGCCTTTTGGTCCTTTTGAATCAGATGCTGCAGAAAGCCCCCAAAGCTTTGCGATGGCAATTATTTCAGATGCGTTCCCGCGGACAATAGTCGGCTTGTATTCTTTTATTTGCTCCACAAGTTGTGTACGCAAAGAACCGATTCCCAGTCCCACTGCATCAAGTGACCATGGTTTATTCAGTTCAAAGAGTTTTTTTGCTGTGCGCGGTACAAGCTCTTCGTAAATTGGCATGAGAGTTCCAAGATTTATGTACATTGCGCCACCAATTTCAGCACAGCACTCGCCTTCATCTGGCAAATAAATCATTGCTGCTGAACCGCCAACCGCAAGCTGGGCATTGGCAACAAAATTGACTGTAACAAAATTGGTAATTGATGGAACCAAAGGCTTTTTTTCGAGAACATCGCAAACAGCCTTTGCAATAAGGTTTTTGATTTCTGAATTGTTCATATATGCTCCCTACTACAGTATTAACTGACAGGTTCAAAGGGTCAGGTTTTACCTTCTCAACGCAACAGCGTCCCCCCGCTAATGGAGCTGTCCCAAAAGTAATGAGTGCTACACTAAATGTGGTGGTTTCGATAAACTCAACCACCGTAATGCAAACTTATTGGACAGCCTCATTCTGTATGGAAAATTATTTACATGAGTGCTCATTTGCAAAAATTTTACTTTCTTAGCAAAAAAGGCCAGATAATCCTAAGCACAAGTTTAGACTTCATACCGTTGCTGCCTTCCGGCTCTGGCGGGGTTTTGAAGAATACTTTGAAAGGCATCTGGCCAACGTAGTAAAGATAAATTTTATGGCGCGCTTTGTCAATACAGGGAGCAATTGTTGCGTAAGGCAATGGAGCCACGCGCCAGCGGCCACCGCAGGAGAGAATGAGCAAAGCGAACGAACGACGAGGAGGCTGGAGCGACAGCGGAATGGCGGAACTGCCGACCCAGCGCGCAGGCGGCGGGATACACCCAAATTATTTTTTTTCGTTTGCCCAAACCTTTAAAATGTTGTAGTCTAAGATACTCGCGACTTAAAAAAACTGCCGTTGACAGCGGCCGCGATATAGTATAATCCACTAAGTAATGGAGAACGTCGATGTCAGAAAAAGGCACCAATCAGTATTACATTACCAGACAGGATTCCACAGAATCTAATGCCCGTAGCTATCCACGCAAATTTCCATTTGCATTGGTAAAAGCCAAAGGATCTTGGGTTGAGGACATTGAGGGAAACAAATATCTGGATTTTTTGTGCGGAGCTGGAACTCTTGCACTGGGTCACAATGACGATGAAGTAAATCAGGCAATGGTTGAGATGTTGCAAAGCGATTTTCCGCTGCACACTCTTGATTTAACTACACCTGTAAAAGATGAATTTGTTCATACTGTGATTTCGCATCTTCCAAAAGAACTTGCAGAAAACTGTAAGATTCAGTTCTGTTCACCAAGCGGAACAGATGCCACTGATGCAGCATTAAAGCTGTGCAAAACTGCAACGGGCAGAACAAGCGTTGTAGCATTTCAAGGTGGTTTTCATGGAATGGGACACGGAGCCCTTTCCTGCACAGGAAATCTTGGAGCTAAAAATAAAATTGGCGGATTAATGCCGGAAGTTCATCACTTCCCATATCCAAATTCTTACCGCAGCACTTTTGGGCTTGCAGGTGATGCCGACACAGATGCAGCATGTGCTTATTTTGAGCGCACGTTAAAGGATCCAGAAAGCGGCATTACAAAGCCGGCAGCTGTTATTCTTGAACCTATTCAGGGCGAAGGCGGTGTAAATCCTGCTCCTGTAAAATTTTTGCAGACAGTTCGCCGTGTTACAGAAGAACTTGGCATCCCTATGATTGTTGACGAAATTCAGTGCGGCATTGGCCGTTCCGGAAAGCTTTTTGCATTTGAATACGCAGGAATCGTTCCAGACGTAATTCTTGTTTCAAAAGCAATCGGCGGAAGCCAGCCACTTTCTATTGTCATTTACAATAAGAAACTGGACACATGGCAGCCAGGAGCCCACACAGGCACTTTCCGCGGCAACCAGATGGCAATGAAAGCAGGAACTATTGTTCTCAATCGCGTTACAAAACCTGAATTCCTTGCGGAAGTTGTTCGCAAAGGCGAAAAAATCATGGCCCGCATGAACGAAATCAAGTCAAAGGTAAGCATTATCGGCGATGTTCGTGGCAAAGGCCTTATGATTGGCTGCGAATTCGTTAATCCAAAGGAAAAGCCAGACATGAACGGCGTTCTTCCAGGAAATGGCGATGCGGCTGCAAAAGTTCAGCATTTGTGTTTTGAAAACAAGCTTGTAATGGAAAAAGGCGGTCGTGGCGGTAGCGTAATGCGCTGTCTGTGCGCTTTGACTGTTACTGATTCAGAAATTGACCAGGCAATGGACATTTTTGAAAAAGCAGTTCTTGAAGTAAACAAAGAATATAATTAAAAAATGGGAGGGGAAAGCCTTCCCCTGCGCCGGCACTTCGTTGCCGGCTACCCTTTCTCCTGGGGCTGGTCGCCCCAACCCCCGCAATCGAATCAAAGAAAAACTACAGCTTATCTTTTATATCAGCCCAGACAGTTACACTTCCTTTGCAATGCTCTTTTGAATAGTAAAGAGCCTTATCCGCGTACTGCACAACCTGGTCAAGATTGTCACAGTCTGGAACATCATGATTTGTACTTATTCCCATACTGAAGCCAAGATACTTTTCCCGTGGGATTTCCAGATTTTCGTCTTTCAGAAAAGCCTTTATCTGAGGGATAAAGAAATTCAGACTTTCAAGTTTTTCGTTTAAACGCTGGTAAACCCGCTCGCCTTCACTGGCATTTGTATCTACCATAATTATTACAAATTCATCACCGCCATACCGGGAAATAAAATCAATTTTCCGGCAGGTATCCCTAAGCAGATTTGAAAAGCTTTTTATCAAAAGATCACCAACGTTGTGACCAAAGGTATCGTTGTAATACTTAAAATTATCCAGATCAATAAATCCAACCGCCATCTGAATTACTGTATCCTTGCGCTGCTGGTAGCGGCGGATTCGCTCACTTTCAAGAGAAATACATTCCTGAAAAGCATGGCGGTTTTTAAGCCGGCTAAGCTGATCTGTTGAAGACATAATCATCAGATGCTCTTCCTGCTTGTAAATTACAACCTGGGACTGAATGCTGGAAAGCGCAATATTTATTGTATTCACAACATCTGCTGTAAACGGATTTTTATCAGATGGTATTATTATCAAACCAAAAGTGTAATCAGCATAGGATATATTTCCAAAGAAACAATTAAATTTTTCTTTGTGAACAAGCTGTGCAATTTCGCTGTTTTTTGATGATTTAAAAAGTTTTTCCCAGATTTCCTCTGTAAAAGTCTGTTCTCCCCTATGAGAATAGAATTCATAAGTTTTATACCCATTTTCATCTTTAGCACCAAAATAAATTTCATCTGCAAGCGTATATTCTCCAATATCCATTAAAACCGTCTGCATATATTTTTTGATGTTAAGATTTTCAATGTAACTTGTCTTAAGTTTATTAATGAATTGATAATCATGAATTCTTTTGTGAAGAAGATTTAAAAGCTGCTCTTTTTCTGCCTTTTCACCAAGATGAGCCAAATCTATTTTTAACGGTTCAAACTGTTCAACTCCATCAACATACTGCTGAACGGAAATAACTCTGTCGCTTTTTTTCGTAAAATATTCAAATCCATTTTCTACAGCTACATTAAAACCAAGCTGCATATACTTTTCTGCAGCATTGGTGTACCCCATTCGATGCAAACAAACCGCAAACTCATAATAAGCAAAAACAATTTTATGAGCCATTTTACTTTTAATCTGCTTGAATGCGATTATACATTTTTCAAAAAGAATTTCCGCAGACACAAGATCTTTTTCATCAGCATGCAAAACAGCTTCTATCAGATAAATAAAAGGCAGATCTTCTTTAGTAACAGTTTCCACGTTCTGCATGATATTTGCATGATTTACGCGGGCATGAATGAAATCACCCATATCAAAATCAATGATAGATTTAAATATGAGCATATCATTGATTGTCGGAAGAAAGGAGTTATTTGAAAAATCGTCCATATTGAAAATCTGAAGAAACTTTGAAATCAGATTAAAAACTTCGTAAGCCTCAGAAAAATGACGGGAATAAAACAATGCGTAACTAAGATTTTTCAAAGTATCTGTTACCGTAGAAAAATCACTGATATTGTAAAGATTTTCGACAATGCCATTTTCAAGGTCATAAGCGCGTTTGTAAACAGCTCTACACATTGAATCATAACACAAGCCGTTGCGAATATTTAAAAGCGGTCCAATCTCGCCGATTTTTGTTCTGATTTCGTTACATTTATCGTACCATTCAAGAGCCTCATTGATTTCTCCATAATGAGAGCAAATAATTCCTTTCCAGTGGCACGCTGTAGAAACAAGATGCTGATTGTCAATTTTATCTGCAAGGCTAAGACATTTATCAATACCTTCATCAATAGCAGCCCTTGCATTTACATCGTTCATTAATTTCCATGGCACAGAAACAGAAAGGCTTATGTAGTTGTTCGTATACCCCTGCATTTCCAAAAGCCGTAACGCTTCCTGGTACTTTGCAACCATATCTTCGGAATTAGTTGTTTTTGAATAATAAAAATCCAGCATCGCATTCAACGCACGATACTTATTATTTTCATCCTTTTCGTAACATTTTTTTGCAAGGGCGCAATATTTATTGATGAGCGAAATAGCTTTTTTTGCAGAAAAAGCTCTGGCAAGATAATAATATGCCGTAGACGTAAACTCATCTTCATCCTGTTCATCAATCAAGTCATTAAGATAAAGAATTGACTCATCTACAAGATTGCAGTCAAACAGACATTTTGCAAGTTCCAGAGAAAGTTCTCGTTTCTGATTATCTTTATAATCAAATTTCATGAAATTTTCAGAAACCCACTGAGCTGCCTCTTTCAGCTGATTAAGACACATGAATATTCTGTTGTTTCGCAAAGTTTTGTAAATCATTCCAAACTGGATTTCTTCCGGCATATCCAGGATTATCTTGTACTGCGTCCTGTCTTTTGCGATTGTAAGAATATCAGAAACCAGGTAAAGATAATTTGGCTTTGAACTGTATTCATCCAAAAGATTAAAAGCTGCACTTGGTTCCATGTCATTTTTAAAAGCAGAATAGCAGAAAGCAAATTTTCCTTTTACTTCCGACTTTTCCAATGCCCTTATAACTGCAACCGACTCAGAAGAAAGACACTGGGCATTCAGAATCAGATAATTTTTATAAGAATATTTTTCCAGCAGACAGATAATTGTCTTAATAAAACGATTCTGCTCGTACAATAATTCATTTGCAAGAGGAATATCGTAACGCTCATCGGCAAAACCTGTTAAAAAATAGGAAATAAATGAATTCCTTTGAACAGAATAAGAAAGTTCCGTCAAATCGCTTTTATCATCTGCAAAATTTGCTTTCAAAGATTCAAGTATTCCTAAAAAAGGCTTGTATGGTGAAAAATCCTTAGCAGCATCAATCACACAAAAATCATTTTTCAACTCTTTGGTTAACAAACCGTCTGGAACTCTTAAAAAACAAATATTTGATTTGCAAGAGAATATAAATTTATGAATTATTTGCCACTGCTTTTCCAACATACTTTTACTATATTATAATTCATTTTTCTTTTTTTTAAAGAATTATTTATGAGTTAACTCCTGTAAGCTTGTAACAAGACCTGCAGCCGACTGAATATCACTTGGAATGATTATTTTTGTTGCCTGTCCGTCTGCAACTTTTTCAAAGGCTTCCAGCGCACGCAGACGAATTACAGAATCGTCAGCTGAAACTTCTTTTATCATTTTTAAGCCCTGTGCAGTTGCCTGCTGAACTTCGCGGATTGCTTCAGCCTCACCTTTTGCCTTTTGAATAGCAGCCTCTTTCTGAGCTTCTGATTCAAGAATAAGAGCCTGTTTTTTTCCTTCTGCTTCAAGAATAGCAGCCTGCTTATGACCTTCAGCAATAAGAATCTGCTCGCGGCGTTCTCGTTCTGCCCGCATCTGCTTTTCCATTGCTTCCTGAATTGCCTGTGGCGGCTCAATATTTTTTACTTCAACGCGGGTAACTTTTATTCCCCAGGGATCAGTTGCTTCATCTAGAATCGAACGCATTTTAGAATTGATTACGTCACGGCTTGTAAGAGTTTCGTCAAGCTCAAGCTCACCAATAATGTTACGCAGAGTTGTTGCCGTCAGATTTTCCAGGGCATTCATTGGATTTTCAACGCCATATGTATAGAGCTTAGGTTCTGTAATCTGACAATACACTACTGTATCAATGGACATTGTAACGTTATCGCGAGTAATAACTGGCTGTGGAGGAAAATCCAGAACTTTTTCCTTAAGCGACATTCTGTTGGCAATACGGTCAATCAGAGGAATCTTTATATGAATTCCAACCTGCCAGGTTGCACAATATTTTCCAAGCCGTTCAATTACAAATGCTTTTGACTGTGCAACAATACGAATATTTGCAACAATTACAGCAAGCAAAACTACACAAATGGAACTAATTAACCAAATCATAAAAACCTCTTTTCCGTTATTTTTCAGATTGAATTTTAAATCAATTTCATAATCAATAAAAAAAATCGAATTTCAATAAATTCAAGGTTGCTACCCTCTCATAATTATATCACAAATCTGCTATAATTCTATTATGAAAAACATTTTCCTTACAGAAGACGAATCTTCAAAAAAAGAATTCAAAAAAATCATTAAACAGACTGCAAAAGCAATTACAGAAGCTTTTAATGACAGCACTGCATATTCCGGCCCAACTCCACAGGAATTAAAACAGATAGTCCATCAAGATTCCATTCTGCCAGAAACAGGTTTTGGCTGGAAAAAAGTCCTTAAGCTTACAAAAAAGAAAATTCTTCCAAATCTTTTAAGAACATCTTCAACTGATTACATGCCTCATCTTCACAGCCCCGCAACATTAGAAAGTATTGCCTGCGAATTAATCATTTCTACTTTCAATCAGTCAATGGACAGCTGGGATCAGGCTCCTGTTGCAACAGAAATTGAAGTTGAAGTCATCAACCATCTTTGCACACTCTACGGTTATAACGCAAAAGCAGACGGAGTTTTCACAAGCGGCGGAAGCCAGTCAAACCAGACAGCAATCATTCTTGCAAGAGACTGGTTTATTTCCAGCATTCTTAAATATGACGTAAAAAAACACGGACTTCCTGAAAATTTCAGAAAGCTGCGAATGTATACTTCAGAAATCAGCCATTTTTCAATGGAAAAATCAGCTCACATTCTTGGACTTGGCTATGAATCAGTTGTAAAAGTTCCTGTAAACAGTAAAAAGCAGATGGATTTTGCTGCTCTGGAAAAACTTGTAGAAGAAGACGTAAAAGCCGGAAATATTCCGTTCCTTGCCGTAGCCACAATCGGAACAACTGATTTTGGTTCAATTGACCCGGTAAATCAGATGGCTAAGCTTTGCAAAAAATATAATATGTGGCTTCATGCAGATGCAGCTTATGGCAGCGGTGTAATTTTAAGCACAAAATACGCAGAAAAGGTTGCAAATTTGAATAAGTGCGATTCCATTACTGTTGATTTCCATAAAATGTTCCTTTTGCCAATCAGCTGTTCTGCCGTGCTTATAAAAGAAGCAAAAGATTTTGATGCCCTTACAATCCATGCAGATTATCTTAACAGAGAAGAGGACGAAGAGGACGGCTACACAAACCTTGTAGACAAATCCTTGCAGACAACCCGCCGCTTTGACGCATTAAAAGTGTGGATGAGTTTTCAGGAAAGGGGAAAAGATGGCTGGAGCGAAATTATCACATCCAGCATGGATAACGCACAGTACCTTTACTCGATAATCAAAGAAAATGAAAAGTTCCAGGTTGTTACAGAGCCAGAAATTTCCAGTGTTGTTTTCCGCTATAAATCGGAAAATGATTCTGAATCAGACGAAATAAATAAAAAGGTGCGAAGGACACTGCTTCACAAACACGGAATCGTAATCGGACAGACAGTTGCAGACGGTCACGTTTGCCTTAAATTCACACTTCTGAATCCACTTATGACCCACGAAAAGCTTGATAAGCTTGTAAATACAATTGAAAAGCTTGCAGAAGATGTAAAATAAATGACCACAGTAGGGTTGTTTTACCCATAAGACAGTTATGGACAAAGCAACCCTACTGTTTTTTAACAAGAGTATTCACAAATCCGTTTTTATTAAGCTTTACAACCAGGCTATCCACCTCATCACCCGGTACATTTTTGATTACAACCCGATTAATTTTTCCGGCTTTTACAATATATAAATCTTTAAAACCAGCAGAAGATGCTTTTTTTGCATAAGCAACTGCATTATCCTTATCGCCAAAAGCACCAAGCTGAATTTCATAAATCATCTTTGAATGTGAAGCTGAACCGGCATTATTAATTTTTGCAGACTTCTTTTTTCCTGTCCCAGAAGAATTACTGCTGACTCTAGAGCCATTTCCTTCTTTAACTATTTCAATTTTCACTCTCGCAGTTCCAGAAGTCATCATATCAAGCTTAATCGCAGCCCCTTTTGAAAGGTCAATTTCCCTGCCGTTTACAAAAGGACCCCTGTCATTAACGCGTACCTGAACATTTTTACCATTTGCAAGATTAGTCACCCTAAGCACAGTATTAAACGGCAAGGTTTTATGCGCACAGGTCATTGCATTCATATTAAAAATTTCCCCATTTGCAGTTTTGCGCCCATGATATTTTTCAGCATAATATGAAGCAACTGCTTCTGCCCTATAAAGCTGCTCTGCAAAAATTCTTTGCTGTTGCGATAACATAAAGCCAAAAATGAAAGAGAAAATTACAAAAAATCTTACGTTCAATAATTTCTTCATAAAATGATTTTCGGCGAATTTATTTGCTCAAATTAGATGTGATTTTTCTCTATAAATAGATTTCTTATGATATACTTTTAGTATGAAAACTTGTTATAACTGTGGCAAAATTTTATTTACTTCGAAAGTTCTCGGTCAAATCGGAGACAATATGTACACCTTCTGCAGCGATAAGTGCAGAACTGCAACCTGGCATAAAATAGGTGTAAAAGATAGAAATTCTTTAGACAGCACAGAATCTGAAATTGATATTGATAATGCATCAACAGTTTCTTTTGAAAAAAAAGAAACTGGTGTAAAGTCCGGCTCGCCTTCAAAATTAATAATACAAAATGCAGAATACAGCTATAGCGCTAAATCAGATAGGGTCACAATAAAAATAGGAAGTCTGCAAAACAAATCTGGCGGAAAAAGCGGCTCATTACGCTTTGAACTCTTCATGTCAAAAACAGGACCTTACGCACCTGGCTCAAAAATTTCAGGCTTTACACTTGGAATAAGCAATACATACGAACCGCTTAGAGTAAATTCAGCATACACAAACATTACTTCAACAGTTCGCTCTTTAGAAAAAAAATCTGGCTCTTACAGACCGATACTTTTTGTAAAAGAACAGAACGAAGACAATAGCTGGAAAATTGCTGCATACGCAAACTTTCCGAAAACAGAAAAAATATTGTAAAAAAGGGCTGTCCAAAAGTATAAATTGCAGTGGTCATTGAGCCCTTCGACAGGTGGTTCCTGAGCCTGTCGAAGGGCTCAGGAACCACCTGTCGAAATGACCATCACAATAAATGTGGTGGTTCAGACAAGTTCAGCCACAGCATTACAAACTTATTAGCCAGCCCCTTTTTATGCTTATTTCTTTGCCTTCTTCTTCTTTGCAGGTCTTGTAAGTTTATTTACATTAATAACAGTATTTTTGCCACCAAGACCGTCACCTGTAAATTCAGGACCGTTTACATCTGTTAGCCATTCACCATCAACAACAAACTTATATTTGAAAACAGTTCCAGAAGGAACAACCATATCAAAATACCAGCCGCCGTTTTCATCACGATCCATCAGCTGCTTTCCTTCGCCCCAGTTTGTAAAATCTCCGGCAAGGTAAACTTCCTGCGCTCTTGGATTTGGATAACTCCAGTGAATGTCAAATTTTCCATCACCACGTTTTTTTACAGAAACATCTGCAAATGCAAGGATTCCCAATCCAAGCATAAGTACACCAACTAATAATTTCTTCATTATTTCCTCCCATAAAAAGTCAAGAAGATTGTTTCAACAATCGATTGACTTTTTACGCTGTTCCGTAATGTAATGAGGAACAGCAGTTCAATACGACCGGTCAAGGCACGCTTCGCTCAAGGCCTTGACTCGCTCGTTTTCAGGGGTTGTATT